>NZ_JBEYVJ010000370.1:0-6461 GCF_040643935.1 Kitasatospora sp. NPDC047058
GCACCCCGCGCCGCGGCCGGGCCGGCACCGCCGCCCGCCAACGAGTCCACGATGTGCCGGGTGGCCGCGGGCGAGAGGAAGGCGTTCCCGGTGGCGGCGGCCCGGACGGCCTGGATCAGCTCGGCCGGCGCGGTGTCCTTCAGCAGGAAGCCGGCCCCGCCCTCGGTGACGGCGCGCAGCACGTTGTCACGCTCCCCGAAGGTGGTGAGGACCAGCGCCCGCGCGGCGGGCACCACCCGGCGCAGCTCGCCGAGCGCCGTGAGCCCGTCCATCACCGGCATCTGAATGTCCAGCAGCACGACGTCGACCCGGTGGGCCAGCGCGAGGTCCACGGCCTGCCGGCCGTCGGCCGCCTCGGCGACCACGTCGATGTCGTCGGCGGAGGACAGGATCATCCTGATCCCGGCCCGGATGAGCGGCTCGTCGTCGGCGACGAGGACTCGGATCACTGCTGGTCATCCCCTCGATCGGTGCGGGTGGCACTGCTGCGCACCATCCTCACACCTCCCGCCCCCGCCCCTCCCGCCCGGGTCCGCGATCATCCCCCAGGACTCACCCGGCGAACCTTCCCGGTGACGGCACGAGCCCGCCCGGACTGGCGGAGGCACCTCACGAAGCCCTCGGCGGCGCCCGTCATCGTGAGATCCCGGAAATCTGACGGCCCCTCACCGGGGTCAGGACTTCGCCACGAAGTGGAGCTTCTCCACCAGGACGCCGTCCTTGAAGCAGAAGCGGTCCACGTTGTCCTCGCCCCAGTGGTCGTTGGTGTCGCCGGAGAGGAAGTAGCGGCAGGTCGAGCCGTCGGGGCGGGCGGGGCCGGTGCCCTCGTAGTCCTGGGTGAAGAACCCGTTGCCGGGCGGGAGGCGCCGCTCCACCTCGGCCTGTGCGGTGCCGACCTCGATCGAGTCGTACAGGGAGCGCGGGACGGTCGCCTCCTTCGACACCTGGACGAAGGACACCACGCCCCATGCCAGCAGGCCGAGGACGGTGAGCAGCACCACGCCGCCGCCGATCGCGCAGCCGATCGCGGGGCTGCGGCGGCGCCGTGCGCCCGGCTCTCCGTCCGGCCCGGGAAGGCCGTCGAGCAGCCACTCCTCCGCGCCCGCGGCACCAGCGAGGTCTCCGGCCATGGCCGCCGGGCCGTCCGCCGCGGACCCGGCGCCCTCGTACGGGAGCACGGCGGCGAGCCGGAAGCCCGCCTCGGGGGTCGGCCCGGCGTGCACCATCCCGCCGACCAGCCGGGCCCGCTCGCGCAGGCCGGTCAGGCCCTGGCCGCCGCTGACCACCGCGGTGCCGCCGCCCGCCGGGACGCCGACCGGTTCGGCGGCCCGCGGATTGGCCACCTCCACGACCAGCGCGTCCGGCTCGTAGCGCAGCGCGACGGCGATCGGCGCGCCGGGTGCGTGCTTGTGCGCGTTGGTCAGCGCCTCCTGGACTATCCGGTACGCGGCGTGGCCGACGTTGGCGGCGAGCGGCCGGCGTTCGCCGTCCTCGGCGAAGGAGACGGTCGTCCCGGCGGCCCGCGAGGACTCGACCAGCTTGCCGACTCCTTCCACGCCACCGCGGTGGCCGGCGCCGGGGGCTCCCGCGCCGGCCCCCGGCACGGACGGCAGTGCGGTCGACTCGTCGTGCAGGACCCCGACCACCTCGCGCAGCTCGCGCATCGCCGAGACGGCGGCCAGCCGCAGCACGCCGACCGCCTCCCGCTGCCGGTCGGTGAGGGTGCGGTCGACCTCCAGGGCGCCGGAGTGGACGGAGATCAGGGCCAGCTGGTGGCCGAGGCTGTCGTGCATGTCCTGGGCGATCCTGTGCCGCTCGCGCAGCCGCGCCTGGTGCGCGACCATGACGCGCTCGCGCAGCAGCTGGTCGTTGCGGTCGCGCAGTGCGTCCAGCAGGGCGCGGCGCTGGGCCCGGTAGCGGCCCCAGAGCGCGGGCAGCACCGCGACCAGCAGGTAGCCGCCCAGTGAGAGTCCGATCATCAGCTTGAGCGGGGCCGTGCCGATGTCCTTCACCACGCCCGTCGCCGTCATCAGCAGGAACCCGCCGGTGAACGAGCCGGCCAGCACCGCGACCCGCTTCACCCGGGCTCCGGCCGACCAGCCCGCGCAGACCAGCAGTGGCAGCGGCGCGGCGGCCCAGCCGGTCAGGGTGGCGGTGAGCACCAGGACGGTCCCGGGCAGGCCGCGGCGGAGCAGGAAGAGCAGGGCGACGGCCGGCCCCGAGACCAGGCAGAGGCCGGAGTGTTCGGCGATCGCCAGCAGTGTGGCGAGCACGCCCAGCAGCAGCGCGCCGCCCAGCTCACGCACCACCAGCCCGGGCCGCCAGGGCCCGGGAAACGCCGCTCGTACCGCCTTCGACCAGGCCTTCGCCAGTGCATCCACCCGACGGAGGTTAGCGAAGCGGGCCACCCCGCCACCTTCATCCTTCGTCGCTTCCCCACCCCGACGAAAGTCGCACCCGCACCCCTGACGAAGGACGGGGTTCCTCGCACCTCCCAGCCGTACGCCGTACTCCGCCGGCGCTCAGCCGTACGCGGTGAGCAGCAGCGCCACGTCGTCCACCCGGTGGGTGGAGCCGACCTCGTGCACCAGCCACTCGGCCATCCGGTCCAGCCCGTCCGCGGCCGGATCCGCCACCTCCGGGGCGCGCGCGAGGGCGGCGCTCAACCGGTCGACGCCCTCGTCGATCGCCACCGCCGGGTCCTCCACCAGCCCGTCCGTGTAGAGGGCGAGCAGCGAACCCCGCTCCAGCCGCAGCTCGCTGACCGGGTACTCGGCCCGGTGGTCGACGCCGAGCAGCGGGCCGCCCGGGACGTACAGCGCCTCGGTCTGCCCGTCGGGGTGGCGCAGCACCGGCGGGAGGTGTCCGGCGCGGGCGACCATGGCGGTGCCCTCGGCGGGCGTGAGCCGGATGAGGCAGCAGCTGGCGAGCAGTCCGGGGTCGAGGTCGAGCAGCAGCTGGTTGGTGCGGACGAGCACCTCCTCGGGCGGGTGGCCGCCGGTGGCGAAGGCCCGCACCGCGCTGCGCAGCTGTCCCATGGTGGCGGCGGCACCGACGCTGTGCCCCTCGACGTCGCCGATGACCAGGCAGAGGTCGCGGCCGGTGACGATCGCGTCGTACCAGTCGCCGCCGATCTCCATGCCCTGGGTGCCGGGCAGGTAGCGGGCGGCGATCCGGATGTCCTTCAGGTCCGGCAGCCGGTGCGGCAGCAGGGCCTGCTGGAGGCCGCGGGCGAGGGCGAACTCGGCGTCGTAGAGCCGGGCGCGCTCCAGGGCCTGGGCGATGAAGCCGCCGAGGGCGGTCATCAGGCCGCGGTCCTCCACGGTGAAGGAGCGGGGCTCGTCGAAGCCGAGGATGCAGCTGCCGACCGGGTGACCGGAGGCGATCAGCGGCAGGAAGGCCCAGGCCCCCATCTCGTCCAGGGCGATGCCGGGGTAGGCGGCGGCGAGCTGGCGGACGGACTCGAAGAAGATCGGCGTGCCGGTGCTGAGCGCCTCCGCGCCGGGGATCCGGGCGGCGATCGGGGTGCCCTCGAAGCTGTCGAGGAAGCCGTCGGGGTAGCCGCTCTGCGAGATCAGGTGCAGCCGTTTGTCCCGGACGGCGTAGATGGCCAGCTCCTGGCCGCCGAAGGCCGGCAGGATCTCGTCGGCGACGGCCCGGCAGACGTCGCGGACGGTGACCGCCTCGCTGAGCGCGCTGGCCAGCTGGAGCAGGTGGTACATGCCGCCGACGCCGGTCGGGGCGCCCGGCGGGGGCTCGGCCGGCCGCTCGGCGGCGCCCGGCGGCGTCTCGGCGGCGACCACCCGGCCGGTGACGCCGTGCGCGTCGGGGTAGAGCGAGAACGCGAACCAGTCGTCCGGCGGGCGGGCGGCCAGGAAGGCGGTGGGCTGCTGGGAGAGCATGGCGGCCCGGTAGCGGTTCTCGTACACCGGGTCGGAGAGCCAGGACAGCACGTCCCACGGGTGGTGGCCGATCAGGTCCTCGCGGCGGGCGCGCAGCAGCAGCTCGACGCTGCGGTTGGCGTACGTGATCCGGCCGTCCGGGTCGAGCGAGAAGACGCCTTCGCGCAGCCGCTCGACGGCGGCCGCGGCGGCGGTGCCGGTCCGGGTGTCCAGGACGGCGCCGACCAGGTGGGTGCGGCCCTTGGGGCCGCCCTCGGGGACGCGGCCCCAGAGTTCGACCGGGTAGGGGTGGCCGTCCTGGTCCAGCACCCGGACGCGCGCGGCCAGCATCCGGCCGTCGTCGAGCGCGGCGCGGGCGGCGGCCCGGAAGTCCGGCAGGTCGCCGGGGGCGATCCGGGTGATCAGGGTGGCCGCGCGGCCGTCGAACGTGGCCGGGTCGAGGCCGAAGATCTCGCAGAACTGGTCGTCGGCGGAGAGCGCCCCGGTGGCCACGTTCCAGTCGAACAGGCCGACCCGGGTGGACGGCGGGGAGGCCGGGAGCAGCTCGACCACGGCGGTGTCGCCGTTCGGCTCGACCGGGTGCCCGCCCTCCTCCAGGCCGGCCAGCCCGGCCGCGAGCCGGTCGGCCACCGTCCGCAGCCGGCGCCGGGCCTCCTCGGAGACCTCGTCGACGGAGGCCGGCCAGAGCATGCTGATCACCCCGTACCGTTCCTCGCCGGCCGTCACCGGGATGCACGCGGACGCGAAGTCGTAGGGCATGCCGACGGCCAGCTGGGGAAACCGCCGCATGGTGTCCTCGGTGTCGGCGAGCGTGACCGTCCGCCCGGTGCGGTAGCTGACCGCCACCGGCAGCGGCCCGGCCGCGGCGATCCGGCGGAACGCGCTGACGATCGACAGCGGCACGCCGGCGATGGTGCAGAGCACCAGCGAGCGCCGGTCGCGCGAGCGCAGGTAGACCATCCCGCCGTAGGCGTCGGTGCCGCCGATCGCGTCACGGACGGCGGTGGCGAGCATCGCGTCCCGCTCGTGCGCCGCCCTGGCGGCGGCGTCGACCTCCCGGGGGCGGTTCGGGGCTGCTCGCGCCGTCCGGGCACCATCGGTCACGTGCGGGCCGGCCCGGCCCGCCGGCACACCCTGGCGCATGCTCTCTTGCTACGCCCGGGTCAAGGGACTGTCAAGGCGAGCCCGGACCGCCCCGGCGTGCCCACCGGGCCCTGCTGCGCCAGCATGGGCGGCATGCCGCCCACCCGAAACCACGCCGCCGGCCCCGCGACCGGCTCCGTGCCCGGGCCGACCACCGTGGTCAACCTCAAGGGCCACCGCGACGACCCCGGGTACGCCGACGTCGTCTACGTCGGCCGCGCGATGCACCGCGGCGGCTGGCACCTGTCCGAGCACCCCCTGCACTGCCCCTACCGCCCGGGCCCCGACCTCACCCGCGAAGAGATGCTCGCCCGGTACCGCGCCTACCTGCTGGACCGCCCGGAGCTGCTCGACCTCGTCCCGGACCTCCGCGGCCACCGTCTCGGCTGCTGGTGCGTGCCCCTCCCCTGCCATGCGCAGGTCCTCGCCGACCTCGCCGACCACGGCTGGGACTGACACCCCGCGGGCGGCTCGGGCTCACAGCGCCCCGAGGTCGACCTCCACCGGGAACGGCACCGCCGTCTTCACCGTGCCGGCGAACACCTCGCCGTCGCAGTAGGCCCGGCTCGCCGGATCCAGCACGTGGGTGTGGACGACCGGAACCCTTGCGGCCACCTGCTCCACCCGCCAGTGGAACGGGATGCCGGCCTTCGCGTACCGGTCCGTCCTGACCACCCGGTCGGTGGTCTCCGACCCGGGTGGGACGACCTCCACCACCAGCGCCACGTGCTCCGGCCTGGTCGGCGTGATGTCGATGGTGTCGGCACGGTAGACGACCACGTCGGGCCGTCTGTTGTCGAGCGGGACGTCCTGCAAGCGGACGTCGAAGTCCGTGTCGGCGTTCCACTCCGCGCCCCCGGCCCGGTCCAGCGCGTTCGCCAGGAGCCGGGCGAGCCGGTTGTGACGCTTGGCGGCGCCCGGCTTCGCGAGCACCGTCCCGTCCACGACCTCGATGCCCGCGCACCGTTCCTCGGGCCAGGAGTCGTACTGCTCTCCGGTGACCGGGAGATGCCCGCCCGCGGGTGTTCCGGTGCTCACCGCGGCCGACCTCCCCGGAGCCTGCTCGGCGGACTCGGACTACGCGGCACAGCCTACCGGCACCGGCTGACGGGGCGGCAGCGCTGGACGGGCGTCCGCGAACCGTTGCGGGCTGCTTCGGTATTCTCGGCCGGGAGGTGCGGCGCAGCGGCTGCCCCGGGGGAAGTGAGTAGTGAAGATGCAGCCGGCAGCGTCCGACCGTTCCGCAACGCGTGTGTCCGGGCGGGAGGGGGAGGACGGCGGCGCGTCGTGGCAGTGGGACGGTGACGCGGACGGGGGCCCGGAGCCGCTGGCCGAGGTGCTGAGCGGGGGCGGCGGGAACGACGGCGGGCCCCGGCTGAGCCGGCGGCGGCTGCTGGCCGGGGCCGGGGTGCTGGC
>NZ_JBEYVJ010000371.1:0-6410 GCF_040643935.1 Kitasatospora sp. NPDC047058
CGGCTTCCTCGCCTGGATGCTCGACGGACCCGCCTCCGACTACACCGTGCTGCTGCCCGAGGCCGGCGAACCGCGCCGCGCGATCCTGGACACCTCCACCAAGGAGCACTCCGCCGAGCCGGACGCGCACCCGTCGGACACCCGCCCCTTCGACCGGACCGCCTACGAGGCCGAGTTCCGCACCCTCACCGAAGGCGTCGTCGGCGCCGGGGACCAGGACCGCTTCCTGGCCGCCGCGGCGGCCCTCCCCGAGCTGCGCGCCACCGACCTCGACGAACTGTTCCCCGCCGTCGACACCGAGGCCGTCCGCGCCTACGACGAAACCCTCCCGGAGGGCCTGTTCTGATGCTGCGCACCCGCACCACGCCGGGGCCGGTGGGATGATGTCCGGCATGACGGACTCGGATGCCCGCGGTGAGGGCGTGGTACTGGACGACCTGCTGCGGGAGGCTGCCGCCGACCAGGCCGGGGCGCTGTGGCGGCTGACCGGTACGGAGCGTCAGCTCGACGCGAACGTGGTGCGGCTGAAGCCGGAGGCGTCCGTCGCCGACCATGTCGAGCCGGAGCTGGACGTGCTGGTGCTGGGGATCGCCGGGCGGGGCACGCTGCGGTGCGGGGACACCACCCACGCGTTGGAGCCGGGCGCACTGCGCCTGCTGCCGCGCGGCGCCACGCGGGGTGTGGCGGCGGGGCCGGAGGGCGTCGTCTACCTGACGGTGCACCGCAGGCGGCCGGGCCTGGCGATCCGCCCCCGGCCCTGACCGGCGCCCGGAGGACGGGGCGCGCCGCTCCCCCGCCCGCACGCCGGGAGACCTGCCGGTCGCACGGCAGGCCCCCGTCGGACGCGTCCCCGCCGGGGCTCAGCCGGCGGCGTTGAGGGCCGTCAGGTACCCGAGCACCTCCTCGCGGGCGGTGGCCGGCGCTATCAGGGCGATGTGGTTGTCGGGCCGGACCAGGACGAGGGTGTCGCCGGTGATCCCGTACGCCTCGCGGGCCGTGCCGTCCGAGTCGTCGAGCTGCACCGGCCGGACGTGGCCGGGCAGTCCGGCGAGGGCGGGGCGGGCGCCCGGCCCGAAGCCGAGCAGGGTGAAGTGGTCGCCGGCGAAGCGCTCGAAGAGCCGGGCCGGCTCGCCGTCGGGGCCGGTGCAGGGGGCGTCGGGCGCCCGGTCCCCGGCCCGGAGCAGGCCGTCGGCACTCTCGACACCCTCGTCGGCCGGGCGGCCGGCGGCGAGCCGGCCCCAGCGGTAGCCGAGCGCGAGGCCGGTGAGGTCGCCCACCCGGCCGACCTCGACGCCGGTACCGGGGGTGCGGATGCCGTCCATGACGGCCGCCATGCCGGCACTGGTGACGTCGAGCGTCCAGGCGGCGATCGGCAGCCGTTCCTCCTGGTAGGTGTCCAGCAGGGCCGGCGCGGCCAGGCCGCGCAGCACGTACCCGAGCTTCCAGGCGAGGTTCCAGGCGTCCTGGATGCCGGTGTTCATGCCGAGCCCGCCCGCCGTGGGGTGGACGTGCGCGCAGTCGCCGGCCAGGAAGACCCGCCCCTCGCGGTAGCGCTCCGCCACCCGGACGTTGACCCGCCAGGTGGACAGCCAGGTGGCCTCGGTGAGCCTGAGGTCCGCACGGCCGGTGTGCAGCGCGGCCAGCCGCTGGAAGCTCTCCAGTGACGGGGCGACCATCCGGCCGTCGGCGTCCGTCTCCGGGCTCGCCTGCAGCTGCCAGCGGCGGGTGCCCTCGAACGGGCAGAGCATGAACACGCCCTGCGGCCCGAACCACTGGTGCCAGACGCCCGGCTCCAGCCCCTCGACCTCGACGTCGCCGCAGACCATCACCGGCTCCGGGTCGCCCTCGCCGACGAAGGGGATGCCGAGCAGCTTGCGGACGGTGGAGCGGCCGCCGTCGCACGCGACCAAGTACTCGGCGGCGATCCGCCCGCCGTCCGCGAGCCGCACCTCCACGCCGGCCCCGTCCTGCCGGAAGTCCACCAGCTCGGAGGCGAGTTCGACCTTCGCCCCGTACTCGGCGAGCCGCTCGCGCAGCAGCCGCTCCACCCGCGTCTGCGGCAGCCACAGGCTCGCCGGGTACGGGGCGGTGGGGGTGGGCCGGACGCCGGCGAACGGCTCGGCCTCGCTGACGAACTCGCCGGCGAAGTACTTGTGGAACGGCAGGTGGGTGCGGCCCGCGGCGGCCAGCCGCTCGGCCAGGCCCAGGTCGGCGAGGACCTCCAGGCTGCGCGGGTTGAGCGTCTTGCCGCGCGAGCCGGGGTGGAACGCGGCCGCCTTCTCGATGACGCGGACCTCGACGCCCTGCCGGGCCAGTCCGCACGCCAGGGTCAGTCCGGTCGGGCCGGCCCCCACGATCACCACGGTCGTCATGTTGTGCGTCCTTCCGGTTGTCGGTACGCATCATGAAACAGCAACCCGGTAACGAATGCAACCGAGTAACAAATTTATCCGAGTTATGATCGCCCCATGAGCCCGAACCCCGCGCGCCCCGCCCCCGCGCGCCCCGCCCCCGCGCGCCGGAGTCCCGCCGGCCCGAGTCCCGCCGGCCCGAACCCGGCGAGTCCGGGCGCGCCGGAGCCGGGTCTGCGGACCCTGAAGAAGCAGCGCACCCGGCAGACCATCGCCGAGACGGCCATCGCCCTCTTCCTCGACCGGGGCTTCGACCAGGTCTCGGTGGCCGAGATCGCCGCCGCCGCCGAGGTCTCCAAGCCCACCCTGTTCCGCTACTTCGCCAGCAAGGAGGAACTGGTCCTGCACCGCTTCGCGGACCACCTCGGCGAAGCCGGGCGGGTGGTCGCCGGCCGGGCCGCCGGGGTCACCCCGCTGGACGCCCTGGAGCGCCACCACCTGGAACGCCTGGAGGCCCGCGACCCCAGCACCGGGCTGACCGACCAGCCCGAGTCGCTCGCCTTCCTGCGGCTGGTCTACGAGACCCCCAGCCTCTCCGCCCACCTGATGGACTACATCGACGCGGACACCCGCGCGCTCGCCGAGGCGCTCGACCCGGACCGCGGAGTGACCGCCCGCCTGGTCGCCGCCCAGTACATGGCGGTCCGCCAGGAGCTCGCCCACTCCGTCTGGACCCGGCTCGCCGCCGGGCAGGACACCGACGCCGCCGCCCGGCAGGCCGCCGCCGAGACCGCCACGGCGTTCTCCCTGCTGCGCAACGGGGCCGCCCCCCACGGCTTCTGAGCCCGTCGGCGGACCGGCCTCGGATCAGCGGCGAACCAGCAACGGCCGCCGCAGAGGCCGATGTCCGACCGGAGATCATCACTCAGTAAGATCATCCCGCAACACGACGCGAAGGGGAGTCTCAGTGGCGCGGGTTGCAGTGATCGGTGGCGGTATCAGCGGTCTGGGGACGGCACTCCTGCTCGGCCGGCGGGGCCACACGGTCACCGTGTTCGAGCAGGACGCGCGGCAGGCCGGCGAGGACCTCGACCGGGACTTCTTCCACTGGAGGAGACCGCGGGTCCCGCAGGCCGCCCAGCCCCACTCGTTCCTCGCTCCCGTGCGCAGCGTGCTGCTCGCCGAGGCCCCCGACGTCCACGCGGACCTGCTGGCCCGCGGAGCCCGGGAGTACCACGACTTCGACTGGTTCGGCGAGCACCCGCCGCACCGGGCCGGCGACGAGGAACTGGTGACCCTGCGCACCCGCCGCATCGTGCTGGAGGCCGCCCTGACCGCGGCCGTCGGGCGGGAGCGCACCGTCGAGGTGCGGCGGGGCTGCCGGGTGCACGCCCTCACCTTCGAGAAGGGCACCCCTCCCCGGGTCACGGGCGTGCAGGCGGGCGCGCAGACGCACCGGGCGGACCTCGTGGTCGATGCGTCCGGCCGCCGCTCGCCGGTCCCCGGCTGGCTGGTCGCGGCCGGCTGCCGACCGCCCGTGGTCGACAGCCACCGGACCGGGATCACCTACCTCTGCCGCTGGTACCGCCTGCGGGCCGACGGCCCGCGCCACCCCGGGCGGGTACAGAACGGCTCCTCCGCGGCGTTCGCCCTCGCCGGCGTCTTCCCGTCCGACAACGACACCTTCGCGGTCAACGTGGTGCTCTCCACGGGGGATCCGACCCGCGCCGCGCTCACCGACCCCGCCGTGTTCGAGGCCGTCGCCCGCCGCTTCCCCGCCACCGCCGCCTGGCTCGACCTGGCCCCCGAACCCCGGTCGCCCGTCCTCGCGATGGCCGGCCTGGACAACCGCTGGACCGCGCTCGCCGACGACGGCGGCCCGGTCGTCACCGGCCTGGTCAACGCCGGGGACAGCCTCGTCCACACCAACCCCACGCTGGGCCACGGCGTGGCCCTCGGCCTGCGCGCCGCCCAGCACCTCGCCGCCCACGCGGACGGGATCGCCGCCGACCCCGCCGGCTACCACGCCTGGACGGCAGCCGCCCTCCGCCCGTGGTTCGACGCGCAGGTGACGGCCGACCGCGCCAACGAGCAGCGCCTCAACGGGAGTTCACCGCTCCCGGAGCGGCGGGCCGCCGCCCTGGCCGCCTGTGCCTTCGACGACCCGGTCGTGATGCGGGCCCGCGCCCGGGTCCGCCACCTGCTGGAAACGGCCGACGACGCCTACGGCACCGACGAGGTGGACCGGCAGGTGACGGCCTGGCTGGCCGCCCGCCCGGACTTCTCGCCCCGGCACGACGGGCCCACCCGCGACCAGTGGGACGCGCTCATCCCGGCCTGAGTTCCGGGGTGCCGCCCGCGAATCCCTTGGCCGCACGCGGCGGCCCCGGGGCGGACGGCTGAGGCGCCGTCACGTTCCGCCGCCTCGGGATCTTGTGCGGGCGTTGTGGATGCCCAAGGATTCCGCTCCGGGGGAAGACCTCCCGCTTCAAGGAGACGAGAAGAGGCGTGGATGACACTGGCAGGCCACAACGACGCGTCGGGAGGGCTGTTCGCACTCTGCTGGGGGCTCTTCGCCACCGTGATGGGCGGTCTCCTCGTCACCGACTTCCGGGGCTTCACGCGGTGGTTCGTCCGCACGGCGGAGGCGAGGGGTCCGTGGCGGCGGCAGTCCCGGCCGTCGCAGCAGGCCGGCCGACTGGTGCTGGTCCGGGTGATCGGCGGGATCTTCGCCGTCGTCGGGCCCGTGATGCTGGTGGTCGGTGTCGTCCTCACCGCCCATGGCCGTCTGCGGCCTCTACCACCCTGACACCGGACGGCTGCGCTGGGCCCGGGCCGGACACCTCCCTCCGGTCCTGCTGCGCGACCGACACGCCGAAACGCTCCCGCAGCTCGGTGGGATCCTCCTGGGCGCCATCGACCACGCCGACTACGAAGAAGGCGAAATCCGCCTGCAGAGCGGCGACACCCTCGTGATGTACACGGACGGACTCATCGAACGCCGCGACCAGTCCCTGCAAGCCTGCCTCAACGGCCTCGTCACCCTCACCGAGAAGGCGAGCGCAGCGATCGGCGACGGTCTCGAGGCCCACCTGGACCACCTCCTGCGCTACAGCGGTGCGGACACCGACGACGACACGTGCCTGGTCGGGATCATGATCCGGTGACCCCGCCCCCCGTTCGGCTCCCGCCACGCCGTCGCGGCACCGGGAGGCGCCGGCCCACGACGGACAGCCCCGCAGCACAGCCTTCACGGTGCTCACACATCGAGGGATGGCATGGAGCGGCCGACCGGGGGTACCCGGGGCTCCGACCTGTCCGGACCGAGGAAGGGACTCTCATGGTGGCGCCCAGTGATGCACGACCCCGTTCGCTCGACCCTACGGCCCAGGGTGTGCCCCGACCCGCGGAGGCGCCGTCGGCCGGTCCGGCCGGCCCGCTTCCCCCGGAGCCGGCCGTCATCGACGACCCGCGCGAGGTCGCGCCCGCCGACGCACGGGAGATGACGCGCGTCCTGCTGCGCCGCCTCGCCGCACTGGAGGAGGGCACCCGCGAGTACTCCTACGTGCGGGCCACCCTGATCGAGCTGAACCTGTCCCTGGTGCGGTACGCGATCCGGCGCTTCGACGCGCATCGCGAGCCGCATGAAGACCTCCTGCAGGTCGGCGCGATCGGCCTCATCAAGGCCATCGACCGCTTCGACGTCGAGCGCGGGGTGGAGTTCACCACCTTTGCGCTGCCCACCATCCTCGGTGAGATCCGGCGCCACTTCCGTGACACCACCTGGGCCGTACACGTGCCCCGCCGGTTGCAGGAGCTGCGCATCAGCCTGGCCAAAGCACAGGACAAGCTCTCGCAGGGGCTGAACCGGGCTCCCACCGTCGCCGAGCTGGCCGCCCACCTCTCGCTCTCCACCGAAGAGGTGCTGGAAGGACTGACCGCCGCCAACGGCCACACCAGCGGGTCCCTTGACGCCGGGGCCGACGGAGGCAGCACCGACGGCTGCCATCTCCACCAAGGGCGTCAAGGACGGGGAGTTCTACGTCCTCAACGGCCAGA
>NZ_JBEYVJ010000372.1:0-6400 GCF_040643935.1 Kitasatospora sp. NPDC047058
GCCTACGGCGGCGCCGCGGGAGCGGGGTCGAAGAACCGGCGGGCGGGCCTGGCCGCGCCGGCCGTGGGGCACCCCCCCGTGGGCCGCTTCGCGTGCCCGCCCGCACGCCCGCCCCGGCGTCCGTCAGCCGGCCGCGGCCGCCGTCTCCTCCCGCCGCGCCGCGTCCCGGACGGCGGCGGCCAGCTCCCGCGGGGTGCGCCGTTCGAACACCTCGGCGAGGCTGATCGACACGCCGCTGATGTTCTGGAACTCCTGCATCGCCAGGGCGGCCAGCATGGAGTTCCCGCCGGAGGCGAAGAAGTCCGTGTCGGCGTCGAGGGCCTCGTCCTTCAGGATGCTCCGCCACAGCCCCGTCAGCTCGGCCGTCAGGTCGTCCAGGTCCGGCTGGTCCTGGCGGTCCGGGCGGTCCGGGCGGTCCTGGCCGTTCGCGCCGCCCGCGCCGGGCCGGGCCGCCGTTGCCGCGCGCCGGGCCTCGACCATCCGCTGCAGCGCGGGGTAGTCGACCTTCCCGCTGCCGTTGAGCGGCATCGCGTCGACCGTCACGAGGTCCCCGGGCAGCATCGACCGGGACAGGTGGGCGCGGGCGTGCGCCCAGACACTCGCGGTGTCGACCGGGCCGCCCGCGGACGGCTCCAGGCAGCCGATCAGCACGGCGTCCGCGCTCGGGTCGCCGACCATGATCACCGCCGCGCCGCCGACCCCGGGGTGGGCCAGCAGCGTCGCCTCGATCTCGCCGAGCTCGATCCGGTTGCCGCGGAGCTTGACCTGACGGTCGCTCCGGCCGAACAGGTCGATCAGGCCGTCGGCCCGCCAGCAGGCCACGTCGCCCGTCCGGTAGAACCGGCCGTACCCGGGGTGCTCGCCGAAGCGCTGCGCGTTGAGGTCCGGCCGGCCGTGGTAGCCGATCGCCACGCCGGCGCCCGAGATGCAGAGTTCCCCGCGGACACCGACCGGCAGGTCCCGGCCGTGCCGGTCGACCACGTGGACCTTGGTGTTGCGGATCGGCCGGCCGACGTCGAAGCGGCCCTCCGGCTCCTCCACGAGGGCGCGTGACGTCGACCAGATGGTCGTCTCGGTCGGCCCGTAGGCGTGGTGCAGCGTGCAGCCGGCCGCCACCAGCCGCCGGGCCAGCGGCAGCGGCACCGGCTCGCCGCCCACGATGACGCTGCGGCCGCGCAGGCTGTCCGCGACCCGGTCGATGACGAGCCGCCAGGTCGTCGGCGTCGCCTGGACGAACCGCGCCCCGTACCGCTCGATCAGCTCCCGCAGCACCCGGCCGTCGCTCCTGGCCTGGTCGGGGGCGGCCACCAGGCGGCCGCCGGAGACCAGCGGCACGAACAGTTCGAGGCCGGAGATGTCGAACGCGAACGTCGTCGTCCACAGCGTGGTGTCACCGGCCGCGGCGCCGAACTGCTCGGCGAAGTGCGCGACCACGTTGGCCAGGGCCGCGTGGTCGATCAGGGTCCCCTTGGGGCGGCCGGTCGAGCCGGAGGTGTACATCAGGTACGCACAGGCCTTCGGGTCCACGGGCAGCGGCTCCGTCCCCGGGTCCGTCCCCGGCTCCGGCCCCGCGTCCGGTGCGTCCTCGACGGCGGGCGCGGTCAGCACGGCCACGCCGTCCCCGGCGGCCTGCGCCAGGCCGCCGGCCGCGTCCGCGGACGCGAGGAGCACCCGCGCGGCCGAGTCGGAGAGCTGGTGGCGGATCCGCTCACCGGGGTGGGCCGTGTCGACGGGCAGGTACGCCGCACCCGCCAGCCACGTCCCGAGGACCGCCGCGACCAGCTCGGGCCCGCGCGGGAGCGCCACCGCCACCACGTCCCCTGTCCGCACGCCGGCCTCCCGGAGCAGGCCGCCCACGGCGTGGGCCGCGCTCCACAGCCGCCGGTACCCGACCGCACGGTCCCCCTCGACCACGGCCACGGCGTCGGGCGTACGCAGCACCTGCGCGTGGACGGCTTCGAGCACCGAGGCGGGCTCGACCGGCCGGGTGGTGTCGTTCGCCGCCCCGACGATCTCGTGGTCCCGCTCGCTCCACCAGCCGACCTCGCCGACCGCGCGGTCCGGGTCCTCCGCGAACGAGCACAGCACCGCCTCGAAGCGCGCCAACAGCAGCTCGGCGTAGGCCGGTTCGAAGAGCTCGGTCCGGTAGACGGCCCGCAGCGCGAGCGCGTCCTCCGTCGAGGTGGCGCAGAGCTGGAGGTCGAACTTGCCGAAGCCGCTCACCGCGGGGAACGGCGTGGCCGTCAGCCCGTCGAGGCCGAACGCGGCGGGGCCGCCCCCGGCCCGGTGGTCGAACACGTGCCGGAAGGGCAGCGAGCGTCGGCCGGACCCGGCCGCGGGCATCAGGTCCGCCTGCGCGTCCACGGCCACGTCGGCGTGCGCCGCCCCCGCGCGCAGCCGCTCGCCGCTGCGGCGCACCAGCTCCCGGACGCTCTCCTCCCGGTCCAGCCGCAGCCGCAGCGGCACATGGGTGACGTGGTACCCGATCGTGCGGGCCGCGTGCTCCGGCCGGACGTCGACCGGGAAGCCGACCAGCAGGTCCGGTCCGGCGCCGCACGCCTCCAGCAGCACGTAGTAGGCGGCCAGCAGGACCGCCGGCTCCGGGACGCCGAGGTCCCCGGCGAGGCGGCGCACCGCGGCCGCCGTAGGGGCCGGCAGGGTGCGGTCGAGCTGCGCCGCCGCCAGCGTCGGCCGGTCCGGCTCGGGCTCGGTGCAGGCCAGCTCCATGGTGTCGGTGGTCGCGCCGGCCAGCTCCGCGCGCCAGAAGGCGAGGCTCTCCGCGCTCGGGACGGGCCCGGCCCAGCCTGCTGCGTCCCCGCCGGCCGTGCCCGCGTCGGCCGTGCCCTCGTACGCGGCCGAGAGGTCCGCCAGGAACAGCGGGACGGACGCCTCGTCGAAGACCAGGTGGTGCGCCGTGACGCAGAGGACGTCGGTGTCCGGCGAGCGGAAGAGCACCGCGCGCAGCATCGGCCCGCCGTCCAGGGCGAACGGCGCGGCCGTGACCGACGCGAGGTCGGCCTCGGTGGGCTCGCCCGCGAGCACGACCTGCACCAGGTCCAGCCGGAACTCGTCCGGACCGACCACGCGCCTGGCCAGCCGGGTGCCGTCACTGCGGAAGACGGTGCGCAGCGCCTCGTGGCGCCGCAGCACGGCGGCCAGCGCCGCGTCGAGCCGCAGCGGGTCCACCTGCCCCGCGACGGCGAACGCCGCGGACAGGTTGTTCACGGGAGTGCCCGGCACCAGCGACTCGAACAGCCACAGCGCTTCTTCCCGGGGGGAGACTCCCGCGTCGTCACCCGGATCCGCAGGCTTGCGCCTCTCCGCGGAAATCATCACGTCACTCCTCTGCCATTCCAGGTCCGTTGGGGTCCGCCGGCTTTCCCGCCGGTGTCCGGATGCTCAGATCCCCAGCTCTTTGTCGATCAGGTCGAAGATCTCGTCGTCCGTCGCCCCGATGATGTCCTCGTCGGAGGGGGCGTCCTCGTCGGAGGACGCGCCCTCCGCGTCCGCCCCGCGGAACTCCTCCAGGAGGTGTTCGAGCCGGCTCGTGATCTTCGCCTTCTGGCCGCCCCGCCGGGCGATCGCGGTCAGCAGGGACTTGAGCCGGTCGAGTTCGTTCAGCACCGGCTCGTAGTCGATCTCCTGCTCGGCGATCCGGTCCCGGAGGTACCGGGCGAGCTCCACCGGGGTGGGGTAGTCAAACACCACCGCGGCGGGCAGCCGCAGCCCGAGGGCCCCGGTGATCCGGTTGCGGAACTCCAGCGCGGTCAGCGAGTCGAAGCCGAGCTGGCGGAAGTACCGGGCGGCCTCGATGGACTCGGAGCCGGGCCGGTTGAGCACCAGCGCCGCCTGGGTCAGGACCAGGTTCAGGACCGCCTCCTCCAACTGCTCGGGCGGCAGCGCGGCCAGCTGGTTCAGCAGGTTCCTCCCGGTCTCCGGGCCGGACCGTCCCGCCGTGCGCCGGCCGGGGCGGACGAGCCCGGTCAGCAGGGCGGGGACGACGCTCCCGGGGCGGCGCAGCGCGGGCAGGTCGAGGCGCGCCGTGACCAGCAGGGGGTCGGCGGCCCGGGCCGCCGCGTCGAGCAGGGCGAGCCCCTCGGACGCGGACAGCGGCTTCAGGCCCTGGCGGGCCATCCGCAGGCGGTCGGCCTCGTCGAGTCCGCCGGCCATGCCCTGCTCCCACGGGCCCCACGCCAGCGACACGCCGGGCAGGCCGAGGTGGCGGCGGTGGGCGGCCAGGGCGTCCAGGAAGGTGTTGCCCGCCGCGTAGTTGGCCTGGCCCGGGGTGCCCCAGACGCCGGCCACCGACGAGAAGAGGGTGAAGGTGTCCAGGTCGAGCTCGCGGGTCAGCTCGTGCAGGTGCCAGGCGGCGTCGGTCTTCGGCCGCATGACCTGCTCGACCCGGTCCGGGGTGAGCGAGCCGATGAGGCCGTCGTCCAGCACGCCCGCCGTGTGGACGACCCCGGTGAGCGGGACCCCGTCCAGGACGGCCGCCAGCTGCGCGCGGTCGGCGGCGTCACAGGCCAGCACCTGAACGCTCACCCCGGCGGCCGCCGACTCGGCGGCCAGGGCGGGCATCCCGGCGGCGGCCACGCCGCGGCGTGAGGCCAGCAGGAGCCGTTCGGCCTGTCCGGTCAGCGCCAGGTGCCGGGCGACCAGGCCGCCCAGCGCGCCGGAGGCGCCGGTCACCAGGACCGTGGCGGGGCGGACGGCGGGGTCGGCGTCAGGGCGGGTGGCGGCCGGTGCGTCGTGGTCGTACGCGACGGCCGCCCGCGCCAGTCGCGGCACCCGCACGTCCCCGCCGCGGACCGCGAACTCGCGCTCCCCCAGGGCCGTTCCGGCCACCACGAGGGGCCCGGAGTCCGCGAGTTCCTCCACGTCCGCCAGCACGACCCGCTCCGGGTGCTCGCCGGCGGCCGCCCGCACCAGGCCGACGACGCCCGCGCCGGACATCCGCACGTCCGCGCCGGGACCGGCGTCCACGGCGCGCTCGGTCACCACGACCAGCCGCGAACCGTCCAGCGCGCCGGCCGACAGGCAGTCCCGGAGCACGCCCAGCGCGCGCAGCACGGCGGCCCGGGCCGCCGTCGGCACGTCGCCGGAGTCTGCGGGGCCTTCGGCGGCCGCGGTGCCGGGGGCGGCGGTCTCCGGGCCGGGGGTGCAGCAGACGAGCACGACCTCGGGCACCGGTGTGCCCGCCTCCACCGCGGCGACCAGGTCCGGCAGGTCCGCGTACGCCGCGGCACCGGGCACGGCCAGGCCGCCGTCGTCGCCGAGCACCGCCCACGGACGGCCCGGCTCCCCGGCCGTCCCCGTCGCGGCGACCGGCACCCAGTCCACCCGGAAGAGCCCGTCCCGGGCCACCCCCGCGGCCTGGTCCAGGGTGGCGGCGGCCAGCGGCCCGAGCACCACCGATCCCGCCGAGGCGACCGGCTGTCCGGCCTGGTCGGCCAGGGTCACCGACACGCCCTCGCCCGAGGCCGACGGCGCCACCCGCACCCGCGCCACCATGGCGCCGGACGCGTGAACGGCCACGTCGCTCCACGCGAAGGGCAGGAAGAGGCCCTCCCCGGCCGTCTGCTCCAGGCCGACGAGCTGCAGGGCGGCGTCCAGCAGGACGGGGTGCACCCCGAACCCGGGCACCTCGGTCCCCTCGGCCAGCGCCACCTCCGCGAACACCTCGTCGCCGCGCCGCCACGCCGTCCGTACCGCCCGGAACGCCGGCCCGTACGCGTGCCCGGCGGCCGCCAGCCGCTCGTACAGCGCGTCGACGTCGACCGCCTCGGCGCCGGTCGGCGGCCACGGCACGCTCCACGCCGACGTGTCCGCGACGGCGCCGCCGCCCGGCTCCTCCGGGGCCAGGGTGCCGGACGCGTGCCGCACCCACTCCCCCTCGGCGGCCCGCGCGAACAGCGCGACCTCGCGCAGCCCGGCGGCGTCGGCCTCACCGACGGTCACCTGGATGCGCACGCCGCCGCGCTCCGGCAGCACCAGGGGCATCTCGACGGTCAGTTCCCCGACCCGGCCGCAGCCGGCCTCGTCACCGGCCCGCACCGCGATGTCGACCAGCGCCGCCGTGGGCACCACCACGCGGCCGGCCACGAGCGACTGGGCCAGCCACGGCTGAGCTGACCGGGCCAGCTGCCCGGTCAGCACCACACCGCCGGTCGCCGGCAGTTCGACGGCCGCGCCCAGGAGGGGGTGGGCCGGGGTGCCGAGGCCGAGGTCCTCGGCGCGGCTTCCGCCGACGGCGGTCAGCCAGTACCGCTGCCGCTGGAAGGCGTAGGCGGGCAGGTCGACGCGCCGGGCGCCGGTGCCCGTGTAGAGCTTCTCCCAGGCGACCGGGACGCCGCGGACGAACGCCTTGGCGAGCGCGGTGAGCAGGGCGCGGGGTTCGTCG
>NZ_JBEYVJ010000373.1:0-6375 GCF_040643935.1 Kitasatospora sp. NPDC047058
CCGGCGGCGGCGAGGCCGGGCCGATCGGGATCGGGGTGGAGGCGACCATCTGGGCCAGGCCGGAGACGCTCACCGTGCAGTCGCTCCCCTCCGGCCCTCGACGGGATCGGCGCCCGGGCCACCTTCTTCCTGCTCGGGGCCATGCTGGAGCGCGCGCCCGGCCTCGGCCGCGAACTGGTGACCCGCGGCCACGAGGTCGCCGTCCACGGCTGGCACCACCGGCAGCAGTGGTACCCGGCCCCCGCCCGCGACCTGCGCGAACTGCGCCGCACCACCGACGCGGTCACCGCGTTCTGCGGCGTCCGTCCGCGCTGGTACCGCCCGCCCTACGGCGTCCTCACCGCCGGCCCCGCCCTCGCGGCCCGCCGCCTCGGCCTGCGCACCGTCCTCTGGACGGCCTGGGGGAGGGACTGGACCGACCGCGCCACCGCGGACTCCGTCTACGCGACCGCCCGCCCGGGCCTCATCGGCGGCGCCACGCTGCTCCTGCACGACTCCGACTGCACCTCGGCCCCCGGTTCCTGGCGCGCCACCCTCGCGGCCCTTCCCCTCATCGCCGCCCACTGCCGCACCCGCGCCCTCACCCTCGGCCCGCTCCGTGACCACGACCTGCGCTGACCATCCCTGACGACGGGTCACCGGTCCGTCAGTCGAGAGCATGATCACCTATACTTCAGCGGCTCGACGGCCGTTGGGGTGTCGGCGGTGGAGTGGGTGTGCGGGGGGCGTCATGGAGTTGCGGGACATCGAGATCTTTCTGGTGCTGGCGGAGGAGTTGCACTTCGGGCGGACCGCGGAGCGGTTGCGGGTGTCGCAGGCGCGGGTGTCGCAGGCGATCCGCAAGCAGGAGCGGCGGATCGGGGCGGCGTTGTTCGAGCGCACCAGCCGCAGTGTGCGGCTGACCGGTGTGGGCCGTCAGCTGCGCGGTGACCTGCAGCCGGTCTACGCGGGCCTGCACGAGTCGCTGGAGCGGGCCCGGCTGGCCGCGCGCGGCGTCACCGGCCGGCTGCGGGTGGGCATGATGCCGTTCAACCTGGTCGACCTGCACTTCTACTGGCGGGAGTTCCGTTCCCGGCATCCGCAGTGGGAGCTGGAGGTCCGCCAGATGGTGTACCCCGACCCGTTCGGCCGGCTGCGCGAGGGCGACCTGGACGTCCTGGTGGTCTGGCTGCCGGTGGAGGAGCCGGACCTGACCGTCGGCCCGGTCCTGCTCACCGACCCGCGGATCCTGGCCGTGGCCGAGGGCCACGAGCTCGCCCTGCGCAGTTCGGTGCGGCTGGAGATGTTCGCCGACTTCCGCCACCCGATGCCGCCCGACATCCCGGACTACTGGGAGGACCAATACATGCCCTTCCACACCCCGCGGGGCCGCACCATCGAACGCGGCGGGCAGGTGACCAACGCCGAGGAGCTGATCAACCAGGTCGGCATGGGCGAGATCATCCACGGCTTCCCCAGCCACGTCACCCGCCACTGGGGCATGCCCAACATCCGCTGGATCCCCGTCCCCGACCTGGCCACCCTCTCCTACGCCCTGGTCTGGCGCACCGAGGACGAGAACGAGCCCGTCCGCGCCCTCGCCGACCTCGTCCGCGAACTCGGCCCCTACCGCTTCTGACCCGCCGTCCCGGTACTCAGAGGCCCACCCGGGCCAGGGCCGCGGCGAAGCCGGTGCGCCAGGGGCTCGGGGAGGCACCGGGGGAGGGGGCCGGCGACGGGCGGTCCAGCGCGGCGAGGGCGTTGCGGACCACCTCGGCCGGGCGGGACGAGGTCACATCGGCGTGGCCCAGCTCCAGCTCGTGCTGGAGGTTGTCCCGGCCGTGGCCCTGGACGACGTCCAGCAGGAGCAGCCGGCGGCCGAGCGCCCGCGCCTCGCTGCAGGTGTCGCCGGAGCTGGTCACCACCAGGTCGGCGGCGGTCATCAGGGCGGGGATCCGGTCGGTGTACCCGAACGGGTGCAGGTTCGGCCGGCTCCCGGCGGCGCGCCACAGGCGCCGCTCCAGCTCGCGGTTGCGTCCGGCCACGGCGAGCACGTGCGGTCCGGCGTCGGCCAGCCCGGCGGCCGTGTGGGCGAGCGGACCGAGGCCCCAGGAACCGGACATCAGCAGCACGCACCGGGCGTCCGCCGGCACCCCGGTCTCGGCGCGCGCCTCGGCACGGCCGGGCGGGCGGTAGAACGCCTCGCGCAGCGGTGCCGGCAGGACGGCGACCGCCGCGTCCGGCCGGTAGCGCCGCACCGCGCAGGCCGCGACCTCCGAGGTGACCAGGAACAGGTCGGTGCCCTCCTGCACCCAGAGCCGGTGCGGCGTGACGTCGGTGCACAGGACGAGGTGGCGGAAGCCGGGCCCGCCGTCCGCGCGCAGCCGGTTCACCGCCGAGGTCGAGGTGGCGAACACCGACACGACCAGCTCCGGCCGCTGTTCCGCGACCAGCGCCCGCAGGGCCGGGACCAGCCGGCTGCGCGCCGCCGCGTCCGCCAGCAGCGCGATCCGGGTGCCGGGCCGCAGGGCCGAGAAGTGGAAGGCGTCGTAGACCCCGGGCAGGTCGAGCAGCCGGCGGAAGACCGCCTCCCCGGCCACCCCCGCGCGCTGCCCGAGCAGGGCCATGGCGTCCACCGTTTCGGTGGTCCAGCCGCGCTCGCGCAGCGTGTCCGCGCAGGCCTGGGCCATCACGTCGTGGCCCTGGCCGAGCGAGCCGGAGACCAGCAGCGCGTGCGGCACCGGCGCCCCCTCAGGAGGCGCCCGGCGCGGGCTTGCGGGCCGGGGCCGCCGCGGCCGCCTCCTGGTACCACTCGGCGTACCGCCGCACCCCGTCCGCGAAGTTGGTCCGCGGCGACCACCCCAGCAGCCGCTTGGCCTGTGCGGCCGAGATGCGGCGCCCGGTGAAGTCGGCGACCCGCGCCTCGATGTGCTCGATGCTGACCGGCCCGAACAGCCGGTCGACGGTGTCGGCGATGTCGCGCACCGAGACCGCGGTCGAGCCCTCCAGCGCGAAGGTCTGGTCCTCGGCGGCGGGGGAGAGGGCCCGGACGTGGGCGTCCGCGAGGTCCTCGACGTAGACGAAGTTGCGGCTCTGCCGGCCGTCGCCCGCGATGGTGATCGGCCGCCCCGCCAGCGCCGCCTGCACGAACCGGGCGACCACGAGTTCGTCCCGCATCCGCGGCCCGTACGGGATGCCGAAGCGCAGGATGGTGAAGTGCCGCCCGTACAGCTCCCGGTAGCTGTGCACCAGCATCTCGGCGGCGAGCTTCGTGGCGACGTACAGGTGCCCGCTGCGCTCCAGCTCGATCGGCACGTGCTCGTCGAGCTCCAGCTCCTGCTCCCCGCCGGCCATGCCCGCCTCGGTGAGGGCCGCGCCGTAGACCCAGACCGTGCTGGCCAGCACGGTGCGGCTGAGACCGCTGCGCCGGGCCGCCTCCAGGACGGTCCCGGTGCCGTCGATGTTGGCCCGGACGGCCCGGACCGGGTCGGCGGCGACCTGTTCGACGTCGGCCATCGCGGCGAGGTGGAAGACCACCTCGCTGCCGTCCAGCGCGGCGGTGAGGGCCGGCAGGTCGAGGATGTCGATCCGGGCGTGCTCGGCCCGGGGGTTGAGGTACTTGTCGGTGGTGTCCACCGCGAGGACCTCGTGCCCGGCCGCCAGCAGCCGGTCCACGACGTGTGAGCCGATGAATCCGCAGCCCCCGGTGACGGCTATGCGCACGTTCTCTCTCCTTGTCCGGTTGTCCGGTGGTCCGGTTGTCCGGTGGTCCGGCCGGGCCCTCCTGGGAACGGTCGCGGCCGGCCGGCGTCAGCCTGCGAGCCGCCGGTGGACGGCGGTGACCGCCGCGATCACCCGGTCGGTCTCGTCCTCGGTCATGTCGGAGTGCACGGGCAGGCAGATCTGCCGGGCGCAGACGTCCTCCGCCGCCGGCAGCGGTTCCCGCCGGTAGCCGGCCAGCACCGGTTGCAGGTGCAGCGGCAGGTCGTACACCTCGCCGGAGAGCCGCACGCCGTGCTCCTCGGCCACCGCCCGCTTGAACGCGGCACGGTCGACGCCGGCCGGCAGCAGCACCACGTACTTGTAGTAGTTGCTGCGCGAGCCGGCCGGCTCGGTGACCGGCTCCAGGCCGTCGATCCCGGCGAGCGCCGTGTCGTACCGCTGGGCGACCCGGCGCCTGGTCTCGACGAACTCCTTGAGCCTCCGCAGGTGCACCGTGCCGACCGCGGCGTTCAGTTCGCTCATCCGCCAGGAGGCGCCGAACCGGACGTGGTGGTTGGTGGTGAACGAGCCCTTGCCCTGGTCGCGGTGGATCCGGGCCTCGTCGCGCAGCTCGGCCGACTCGGTGAGGATCATGCCGCCCTCGCCACTGGTGGTGACCTTGGTCGGGTAGAACGAGAAGGCGCCGGCCAGGCCGAAGGAGCCGGCGGAGCGCCCGGCGTAGCTGCTGCCGTGGGCGTGCGCGGCGTCCTCGACCAGCGGGACGCCGCGGCGGTCGCAGATCGCGCGCAGGTCGTCCACCGCGGGGGTGATCAGGCCGCCGATGTGCACCAGCACCACGGCGGCGGTGTCCGGGGTGAGGGCGGCCTCCAGCGTGGCGGGGCTGAGCGCGAGGGTGGCCGGGTCGACGTCGGCGATGACCGGGCGGCCGCCCGCGTGCACGATGGCGCCGGCGGTCGCGTAGAAGGTGACGGCCGGGACGACCACGTCGCGGTCGCGGACGCCGACGGTGCGCAGGACGATCTCCAGCGCCGCCGTGCCGCTGGCCACGGCCACGGCGTGCGAGGCGCCGTGCTCGGCCGCGAACGCCTGCTCGAACCGCTCGGTCCAGGGGCCGAGGGTGAGCGCGCCGGTGGTGAGGATCTCGGTCACGGCGTCCGCGACGGCCGAACGGTCGCTCTCGTCGAACACGATGCGAGCGGCTGGCACGTCCATCGGGCCTCCTGTGGCAGCGGGCTGGAACACACAGCGGGCGGGTCGTTCCCGGCCGGACCGGGCACAACGGCCGGGCCAGGCACATCACGCTACTTCGCCCGTGCGGCCCCGGCCCGTCGTCACCGCCCGCCCGGGTGATCCCGGGCCCGTTCCGCGGGTACCCCGGGCCGTCGTTCGCACCCGTCCCAATCGCCGGCGCGGCACGCGGCACGCCCACGGGCAGCCACCGGCCCCCGCCTCCCCGCGCAGTGGCCGGGCGCCCCGGACGGCGGCGGCGCCCCGACGGCGGAGGCGCAGCGGCGGAGCGACAATGGACACGGTCCGTCTCGACCCCTACGGCCCGCCGGGCCGCTCCGGAGGGAGGTCCGTGATGGTTCGCTCGGTCGGAATCGATCTGGGCACCACCAACTCGGTCGTCTGCGTCCTGGAAGGCGGCGAGCCCTCCGTCGTCCCCAACGCGGAGGGTGCGCGCACCACACCGTCGGTGGTGGCGTTCGCCAAGGGCGGCGAGGTGCTGGTCGGCGAGGTGGCCAAGCGTCAGGCGGTGACCAACGTGGACCGCACGGCCCGCTCGGTGAAACGGCACGTCGGCGACGCGCACTGGCGGTTCCCCGAGGCCGGTGACGTGGACGGCCACCGGTACACCGCGCAGGAGATCTCCGCCCGGGTGCTGCAGAAGCTGAAGCGCGACGCGGAGTCCTACCTGGGCGAGGACGTGACCGACGCCGTCGTCACCGTCCCGGCGTACTTCAACGACTCCCAGCGCACCGCGACCAAGGAGGCGGGCGAGATCGCCGGCCTGCGGGTGCTGCGCATCGTCAACGAGCCGACGGCCGCGGCGCTGGCGTACGGGCTGGACAAGGAGAACGACCAGACCATCCTGGTGTTCGACCTCGGCGGCGGCACCTTCGACGTCTCCCTGCTGGAGATCGGCGACGGGGTGGTCGAGGTGAAGTCCACCAACGGCGACACCCACCTCGGCGGCGACGACTGGGACCAGAAGGTCGTCGACCACCTCGTGCGGCAGTTCCACAACGGCTACGGGATCGACCTGTCCAAGGACAAGATGGCCGCCCAACGGCTGCGCGAGGCCGCCGAGAAGGCCAAGATCGAGCTCTCCTCGGCCACCGAGACCACCGTCAACCTGCCGTACGTCAGCGCCTCGCCCGAGGGGCCGCTGCACCTGGAGGAGAAGCTCACCCGCGCCCAGTTCCAGCAGCTCACCGCCGACCTGCTGGAGCGCTGCAAGGTCCCGTTCCACCAGGCGGTGGAGGACGCCGGGATCCAGGTCTCCGACATCGACCACGTCATCCTGGTCGGCGGCTCCACCCGGATGCCCGCGGTCACCGAACTCGTCAGGTCGCTCACGGGCAAGGACCCGCACAAGGGCGTCAACCCGGACGAGGTCGTCGCCATCGGCGCCTCGCTCCAGGCCGGTGTCCTCAAGGGCGAGGTCAAGGA
>NZ_JBEYVJ010000374.1:0-6354 GCF_040643935.1 Kitasatospora sp. NPDC047058
CCCCCCCCGCCCCCCCCCCCCCGCCGCCCGCCGGCCCCGCCACCCCAGGGCCGCCTGCACCACCGCCGCCGCGACCACCCCGGAGCTGCGCGCCGGCCTGAGCGTCCGCTTCGCCCAGCAGCTGGTCGAGGTGCTCACCGGCGCCCGGCCGTCGGGACAGCTGATGCGCCACACCACGCTGAACGGCTACGGCCAGCTCGCCGCCCTGGTCCGCGCGGGCACCCTGCGGCGGCTCGGATCCGCCGGCCGGCCCCGGCTCGGGCCCGTGCACGACCGCTCGCCCTCCCCCGACGTGGTCGAGGCCTGCGTCCGGGTCGACCTCGGCAGCCGGCACCACATGGTGGCGTTCCGGCTGGAGCTGCGCGGGCCCGCCGGGCAGTGGCAGTGCACCGCCGTGGAGGCCCGGTGAGCACGCTGCACAGGGTGAGCCCGGTGAGCACGCCGAGCAGGGTGAGCCCGCTGCGCCCGCCCGCCGTCCGGCCGCGCCCGGCACCCGCACCGGCCGCGGCACCTGCGACGGCACCCGAAACGGCGCAGGGCGCCACCCCCCTACGGGAGCGGCGCCCTGCGCGGCGGCGGGCCGGGCGGACCGGCCGTGCCTCAGCCCTTGCGGCGGCGGCCCTTGGCCGACTTGGCGGCCTTGCGGCGCTCGGCGCGGGTCAGCCCGTCGCCCTCGTCCTCCGGCGTGTAGTCGTCGAAGTCGCCCTCGACCACACCGCCGCCGACCTCGTCCGAGGGGGCCGTGTAGTGCAGCCGCTGCGGCTTCGGGGCCTCCAGGCCCTTGGCCTTGATCTCGGGGCGGGCGGCGTCCTTCTCCAGCTTGTCGAGCACCACCTCGGTGTCCTCGACCGGCACCTCCTCGACCTGCTGCTCGACCTGGACCTCCAGGTTGAACAGGTAGCCGACGGACTCCTCCTTGATGCCCTCCATCATCGCGGTGAACATGTCGAAGCCCTCGCGCTGGTACTCGACCAGCGGGTCGCGCTGCGCCATGGCCCGCAGGCCGATGCCCTCCTGGAGGTAGTCCATCTCGTAGAGGTGCTCGCGCCAGCGGCGGTCCAGCACCGAGAGGACGACCCGGCGCTCCAGCTCACGCATGATCTCCGCGCCGAGCTGGTCCTCACGGGCGCCGTACTGCCCCTGGATGTCCTCCTGGACGACCTTGGTGAGGAACTCCGGGGTGAGGCCCGCGGTGCCGCCGGCCTCCTCCTCCAGCTCCTCCAGCTCCAGGGTGACCGGGTACAGCTGCTTCATCGCGGACCAGAGCTTCTCGAGGTCCCAGTCGTCCTCGAAGCCCTCGCCGGTGGCCGCCTTGACGTACGCCTCGACGGTGTCGTCCATGAAGTGGCCGACCTGCTCCTGCAGGTCCTCGCCCTCCAGGACGCGGCGGCGCTCGCCGTAGATGACCTCGCGCTGGCGGTTCAGCACCTCGTCGTACTTGAGGACGTTCTTGCGGATCTCGAAGTTCTGCTGCTCGACCTGGGTCTGCGCGGAGGCGATGGCGCGGGTGACCATCTTCGACTCGATCGGCACGTCCTCGGGCACGTTGGCCATCGAGAGCACGCGCTCGACCATGCCGGCCTTGAACAGGCGCATCAGGTCGTCGCCGAGCGACAGGTAGAAGCGGGACTCGCCCGGGTCGCCCTGACGGCCGGAACGGCCGCGCAGCTGGTTGTCGATCCGGCGGGACTCGTGCCGCTCGGTGCCGAGGACGTAGAGGCCGCCGGCCTCCTTGACCTCGTCCTGCTCCGTCTTGACCGAGGCCTTGGCCTTCTCCAGCGCCGCCGGGAACGCGGCCTCGTACTCGTCCGGGGTGTCCACCGGGGTGAGCCCGCGCTGGGCCAGCTCGGCCGCCGCGAGGTGGTCGGCGTTGCCGCCGAGCATGATGTCGGTACCACGGCCGGCCATGTTGGTGGCGACGGTCACGGCGCCCTTGCGGCCCGCCTGGGCGACGATCTGCGCCTCGCGCTCGTGGTGCTTGGCGTTCAGCACCTCGTGCGGGATGCCGCGCTTGCGCAGCTCCTGCGACAGGTACTCGGACTTCTCCACCGACACGGTGCCGACCAGCACCGGCTGGCCCTTCTCGTGCTTCTCGGCGATGTCCTCGACCACGGCGGCGAACTTGGCCGGCTCCGACTTGTAGATCAGGTCCGGCTGGTCGATGCGCAGCGGGGTCTTGTTGGTCGGGATCGGGACGACACCGAGCTTGTAGATCTGGTGGAACTCGGCCGCCTCGGTGGTGCCGGTACCGGTCATGCCGGCCAGCTTGTCGTACAGGCGGAAGAAGTTCTGCAGGGTGATGGTCGCCAGCGTCTGGTTCTCGTTCTGGACCTCCACCCCCTCCTTGGCCTCGATCGCCTGGTGCATGCCCTCGTTGTAGCGGCGCCCGGCCAGGATGCGGCCGGTGTGCTCGTCGACGATCATGACCTCGCCGTTCATCACGACGTAGTCCTTGTCCGCCTTGTACAGCTCCTTCGCCTTGATGGCGTTGTTCAGGAAGCCGACCAGCGGGGTGTTCACCGACTCGTAGAGGTTGTCGATGCCGAGGTAGTCCTCGACCCGGGAGACACCCTCCTCCAGCACGCCGACGGTGCGCTTCTTCTCGTCGACCTCGTAGTCGCGGTCGATCCTGAGGCGCTGCACCAGCTTGGCGAAGTCGGCGTACCACTTGGTCGCCTGGTCCGCCGGGCCGGAGATGATCAGCGGGGTGCGGGCCTCGTCGATGAGGATCGAGTCGACCTCGTCGACCACCGCGAAGTTGTGGCCGCGCTGGACGAGTTCGTCCTTCGACCAGGCCATGTTGTCGCGCAGGTAGTCGAAGCCGAACTCGTTGTTGGTGCCGTACGTGATGTCCATCCCGTACTGGCGCTTGCGCTCGGCGGGCGTCATGTTGCCCAGGATCACGCCGACCTCGAGGCCCAGGAAGCGGTGCACCCGGCCCATCCACTCCGAGTCGCGCTCGGCGAGGTAGTCGTTGACGGTGATCAGGTGCACGCCCTTGCCGGTGAGCGCGTTGAGGTACGCGGGCAGGGTGCCGACCAGGGTCTTGCCCTCGCCGGTGCGCATCTCGGCCACGTAGCCGAGGTGCAGGGCGGCGCCGCCCATGAGCTGGACGTCGTAGTGCCGCTGGCCGAGCACGCGCTTGGCGGCCTCGCGGACGGTGGCGAACGCCTCGGGGAGGATGTCGTCCAGGGTCTCGCCGTCGGCGAGCCGCTGCTTGTACTCGTCGGTCAGCGCGCGCAGCTCGGCGTCGGTGAGGTTGACGAAGTCCTCTTCGATGGAGTTGACCTGGGCAGCAATCCGCTGCAGCTTGCGAAGGATCTTGCCTTCGCCGGCGCGCAGGATCTTGTCGAAGACGGACACTTGAGCGGGCTCCTTGCCTGTATTGGCACTGGACGACTGCACGGCGGGTCCACCCCACCGCACGGGCCATCGTATGCGAGGAGTCCAATGCCCCGGGAGGTGCGTCAGCACGGTATTCCCGTGTCACTCGTGCGAGCACATGGCCTGATAGCACCGTCCACCGGGGCAAACCGGGCGACTCTCCGGCCAGTTGGGCTGATCGGCCGGTTAATCGGATGCTCCTATTCCTCCCCACACGGAATAATCCGCCCATGGAAGAACAGCGCGAAAGGCAGCGCGAAGAGCAGACCGGGGCGAGCACCGCCGGGCCCGTCGTCCTCACCACCGACCGCCTGCTCCTGCGCGCCCCGCAGGAGTCCGACATCGACGCGGTCTTCGCCGCCTGCCAGGACGCGGAGATCCAGCGCTGGACGGTGGTTCCCAGCCCGTACCGGCGCGAGGACGCCGAGTACTTCGTCAACGATCTCGCCGCCAACGGCTGGCTGACCGGCGACAACTTCGTCTGGTGCGTGTTCGAACGCGCGACCGGGGCTCTCGTGGGCAGCCAGGGGCTGGTCCGCTGCCCCGGCCGGCCGGGCACCGCCGAGGTCGGCTGGTGGGCGGCCGAGGAGCACCGCGGCCGCGGGTACACCGCCGAGGCCGCCCGCGCGGTGGCCCGCTACGGGCTCACCGAGCTGGGCCTGCGGCGGCTGGAGTGGGTGGCCTACGTGGGCAACGAGGGCTCGCGCGCGGTCGCCGAGAAGGTCGGTTTCCGCTTCGAGGGCACCCTGCGCTCGTTCGCCGAGCAGCGCGGCGAGTTCCGCGACTCCTGGGTCGGCGGGCTGCTCGCCACCGATCTCACCGGCTGACGGCACCGGCCCGGCCCGCCCCGGGCGACCGCCCGCGGCGACTGTCGGTCCCCCGGTCTAGGCTCGCCGGCATGACCGCCTCGACCCCCGCCGCGGCCCCGTCCCCGGCTCCCGTCACCACCCTCGGCGCCGACGACGCCCGCCGGATCGCCCTGCGTGCGCAGGGCCTGCTCGGGGCACCGGACCGCCGCGGCGGGGTGCGCGGCGTGCTCCGCCACCTCGGCGCCGTCCAGCTCGACACCATCTCGGTGCTGGCCCGGTCGCACGAGCTGATCCCGTACGCGCGGCTCGGCGCGGTCGGCCGCCCGGCCGTCGAGGCGGCGTACTGGGGCACGGGGGCGAGCTTCGAGTACTGGTCGCACGCGGCCTGCGTCCTGCCGATCGAGGAGTGGCCGCTGTTCGCGTTCCGGCGCCGCCGCTACCGCGAGCGCGGACACCTCTGGGGCCACCAGGTCTCCCCGGAGACGTACCGGCACGTGCTCGACAAGCTGCGCGCCGAAGGCCCGCTCACCTCCACCGAGCTGGGCGGCGCCAAGAAGACGGCCGAATGGTGGGACTGGTCCGACACCAAGATCGCGGTGGAGCGGGCGCTGGCCTTCGGCGACGTCGTCTGCACCGCGCGCCGGAGCTGGAAGCGCGTCTACGCGCTGGCCGAACAGGCCGTCCCCGCCGAACTGTTCGAGGCCGAGCCGGCCGACGAGGAGTGCCTGCGCACCCTGGTCGCCCAGTCCGGCGCCGCGCTCGGCGTGGCCACCCGGGCCGACCTGGCCGACTACCACCGGCTGCGCGCCGACCAGTTGGACGCGGTGCTGGCCGACTCCGGCCTGGTCCCGGTCCGGGTGGCGGGCTGGGGCCCGGACGGCTCCCCCGGCGCCGCCTGGGCCGACCCGGCCGCGCTCGCCACCACCCCGCGCGGCCGCCACCGGACCACGCTGCTCTCCCCGTTCGACTCGCTGATCTGGGACCGCGCCCGCACCGAGCGGATCTTCGGCATGGCGCACCGGCTGGAGGCGTACACGCCCAAGCACAAGCGGGTGCACGGCTACTTCGCGATGCCGCTGCTGGCCGGCGGCCGGCTGGTCGGCCGGGTCGACCCGGCCCGCGAGGGAAGGACCCTGGTGGCCCGTCAGGTATCGCTCGACTCCGCCCGGCACGTCGGGGCGCTGGCGGCCGCGCTGCGTGAGGCGGCCGCCTGGGTGGGCTGCTCGGACGTACGGGTCGAGGTGCTGCAGGACGAGACGCTGCGCCCGGCCCTGGAGGCGCTGCTCGACGGCTGAGCCGCGCCCCGGGCGGCCCGGCGGCCGAGCGGCCCCGGGCGGAACGGCCCCCGGACGGCCGAACGGCGGCCGGGGTCACCCTATTTCGAGGATCTTCTCCCGCATCGCGTAGACCACGGCCTCCATCCGGGAGTGCAGCTGCAGCTTCTCCAGGATGTTGCGGACGTGGTTCTTCACGGTGTTCTCGCTGATGAACAGTTCCTTGGCGATCTCCCGGTTGTTCATCCCGGTGGCCACCAGCTTCAGCACCTCCAACTCCCGGTCGGTGAGCCGGGGTGCGGGCACCAGGTCCCGGTCGTCGGAGCGGCGCTGGATCATCGACTTGAACTCGGTGAGCAGCTTGGAGGCCATCGACGGGCTGATCTGGGACTGCCCGTCGGCGACCGCGCGGATCGCGGTGGCGACCTCGTCGGTGGAGATCTCCTTGAGCAGGTAGCCGGTGGCGCCGGCCTTGATCGCCTCGTAGAGGTCGGCCTCCTCGTCGCTGATCGTCAGCATGATGATCTTGGTGCTGGGCACCACGTCCTTGATCGCCGTACAGGCCTCGATCCCGCTGCGGCGCGGCATCCGGACGTCCATCAGGATGATGTCGGGGAGCAGGTCGGCGGCCTTCAGCACGGCCTCGGCGCCGTCCCCGGCCTCGCCGATGACCTTGATGTCCGGCTCCTCCGCGAGCACGATCTCCAGCCCGCGCCGGAACAGCGCGTGGTCGTCCACCACCAGGACGCGGATCGGCTCCCCCCGGTGCGGGGCGTACTCGGACTCCTCCCCCGATGATCCAGTGGGCCATGGTGAACTCCATGGCCAGCCGTCTGACCGCCAGCCCGGACAGAACCGGGCAATACCTCCGCTCGAAACCACTCGCG
>NZ_JBEYVJ010000375.1:0-6338 GCF_040643935.1 Kitasatospora sp. NPDC047058
GCCGTCCTGCGCGCCCGCTGCGACGCCGGCGCCGCCGCCATGATGGTCACCCACGAACCCCGCCACGCCGCCTGGGCCGACCGCGTCGTCTTCCTGCGCGACGGCCGGATGGTCGACGAGAGCGTCAGCCAGGACGCCGGCAGCCTGCTCGTCTCCGCGGCCACCAACGCGAAGGGCCCGGTGGGAGAGTGAGGCTCAGCGCCTGGCGGGTCGCCCTGCGCATCGCCCGCCGCGACGCCCTGCGCGCCAAGGGCCGCAGCGCCCTCGTCGTCGCCATGGTCGCGCTGCCCGTCCTCGGCGTCTCCGGCGCCGACGTGGTCTTCCGCAGCGCCGAACTCGACCCCGTCGAACGGGTGGTCCGCACCATGGGCCAGTCCGACGCCGAGATCCACCTGCTCGACCGCGGCGCGGTCCTCCTCCAGGCACCCGACCCGGAGGAGGACATGCACTACGAGGCTCCCGGCGAGACCAAGCAGGAGGACGGGCAGCCCAAGTACACCCCCGAGCAGCGCCGCAGCCTCGACACCGAACCCGCCGAGCTGATCCGCCAGCTGCTCCCGGCCGGTGCCACGCTCATCCCGGCCCGCCAGGGCCCCTACACCTCCACCAGCACCGCCGAGGGCCTGCTCAGCGTGCAGATCTTCGAGGCCGACCTCACCGACCCGGTCTGGAAGGGCCGGATCAACGTGGTCGAGGGCCGCGCCCCGAGCGCCGGCCACGAGGTGGCCGTCACCCGGGACTTCCTCGACCGCTCCGGGCTGAAGCTCGGCGACAAGACGTCCCCGCGCGGCCTGGAGGCCACCCCGTACACCATCACCGCCGTCGCCGAGTACCCCGGCGAGCTGAAGGCCACCGGGCTGGTCGCCCGCCCCGGCGCGCTCATCGACCCGCTGGACAAGCTGCCCGGCGCCGACCGCGCCAAGGGCCGGATCCCCGGGGAGGGCGAGACCAACCGCTGGCTGGTCAAGCTCGCGGCGGGCACGGCCGTCGACTGGCCCAAGGTGACGGAGTTCAACAAGTACGGCCTCACCGTCGCCTCCCGCTCCGTCATGCTCGACCCGCCGCCCCGCTCCGAGGTGCCGCTCTACCAGCAGCGGAGCGGGGACCGCGGCAGCGGCAGCTACTTCGACAAGACCTCCGTCGTGATCCTCGCCACCGTCGTCGGCATGGCCCTGCTGGAGATCGTGCTCCTCGCGGGCCCCGCCTTCGCCGTCGGGGCCAGGCGCTCCCGGCGGCAGCTCGGCCTGCTCGCCGCGGGCGGCGGTGACCGGGCCAACGTCCGCGGTGTCGTCCTCGGCGGCGGCATCGTCCTCGGCATCACCGGTGCCGCGGTCGGCCTGGCCGTCGGCGTCGGCTTGGTCGCGCTGCTGCGCACCCAGACCGAGGAGTTCGCCGGGAAGCGGTTCGGCCACTTCGACCTGCAGCCGGTCGACCTGCTCGGCATCCTCGCCATCGGTCTGGTCACCGGCCTGCTCGCGGCCGTCGTCCCGGCAGTCCAGGCCTCGCGGCAGGACGTCGTCGCCGCGCTCACCGGCCGCGACTCGCTCAAGCCGCCGAACCGCAAGCTCGCCGTGCTCGGCCTGCTGATGCTGGCCGGCGGCGCCGCGCTCGCCCTGGTCGGCGCGACCAGCGGCATCGGCAGCCGCAGCATGTCCGTCCTCGGCGGCTCGGTGATCGCCGAGCTCGGCATGGTCGCCCTGACCCCCTACCTGGTCGGCCTGTTCGGCCGGCTCGGCCGCTGGCTGCCGCTCGGCCCCCGCCTCGCGCTGCGCGACTCGGTCCGCCACCGCGGACGCACCGCTCCCGCCGTCGCCGCCGTGATGGCCGCCGTGGCGGGCTCCGTCGCCGTCGGCATCTACACCGCCAGCAGCGACGAGCAGCAGCGCCGCGAGTACTCCGCCGCCGGTCCGGCCAACGCGGTCATCCTGGCCAGCGGCTGGGGCGCCGCCGCGGACGGCAAGATGCTGCCCCAGCTGCGCGGCGCCGTGCAGAACAACATCCCGGCGCTCGGCACCCGGGCCGACGTCCAGAAGGCCGGCTACAAGGACGACTGCTCCGTCCACGGCGGGAACTGCGGCTACGTCAGCACCGCGCTGCCCCCGGAGCGGCGCTGCCCGCTGTACGACCAGGACGTCGACCAGGTCTCGGAGGCCGAGGCCACCCGCCTGCGCCGGGAGGACGAGCGCTGCAAGGGGAGCGTCTCCTACCGCAGCAGCCCCTTCAGCGACCTCACCGTCGGCGACGGCACCCTGCTGCACCACCTCTACGGCGTCGGCGACCCGGCCGGCGGCCAGGCGCTCGCCGCGGGCAAGGTCGTCGTCTTCGACCCGAGGTACGTCAAGGACGGCAAGGTCCTGCTGGAACTGACCGAGCCGATGGACCCGGCGGCCATGAAGCCGGGCGCCAAGCACGAGCCGGTCCGCCACCAGGTCGCCGTCGACGCCGAGCTGGTGACCGCCGGCGTCCCGATCAGCGGCGGACAGGCCGTGATGAGCCCGCAGACCGCCCAGCGGCTCGGGCTGACGCTCAGCGACGCCGGTTCGGTCTGGCTGCCCGGGTCCGCGCCGTCCGACGGCGCCGAGCAGAAGGCGAACGGGGCGATCGCCAAGCTCGCCGACGGCACCCAGTTCCAGATCGAGCGCGGCTACCAGTCGGAGAGCGACCTGGTCACCCTTGCCCTGAGCGGCTTCGCCGGCCTGGTCGCGCTCGGCGCGGCCGGCATCGCCACCGGCCTCGCCGCCGCGGACTCCCAGCGCGACCTGACCACCCTCGCCGCGGTCGGCGCCGCACCGCGGATCCGCCGCACCCTGTCCGGCTTCCAGTGCGGGGTGATCGCGGCGATGGGCGCCCTGCTCGGCGTCGTCGCCGGGGTGGTGCCGGCCGTGGCCCTGCGCAAGGTGGAGGGCATCGCGATCGGTCACCCGGGCGCCACCCCCGAGGAACTGGCCGACCGGAGCGTCATCGTGTTCCCGTGGCTCAACGTCGGGGTCACCGTGGTCGTCCTGCCGCTGCTCGCGGTGGCGCTGGCCGCGCTGCTCACCCGCTCGCGGATCTCGCTGCTGCGCCGCTCCGTCTGACCGGCCCGCCCGTCCCCGCCGCCCCCGGCCGCCCCGCGCGTCCGGGGGCGGCGGTGTGCCGGGGGCCCGCCACGGGGCGGCGGAGGCGGCGGGGTGACGGAGGTTACAGGCCCGGCGGTGACCGGTGGCCGGATGGCCGGGGCGGGCACCCGCACGGGCGAACTAAAGTCGTCCGTATGACGAGAACCCCGGACAGCGTCGTCCGCTCCTTCATCGACCAGCACCAGGCCGCCTTCCTGGCCGACCTCTCCGACTGGCTCCGCATCCCCTCGGTCTCCGCCGACCCCGACCGGGCCGGTGACGTGCGCCGCTCCGCCGAGTGGCTGGCGGCGAAGCTGCGCGACACCGGCTTCCCGGTGGCCGAGGTCTGGGAGACGGACGGCCTGCCGGCGGTCTTCGCCGAGTGGCCGTCCGGGGACTCGTCCGCGCCGACCGTGCTGGTCTACGGGCACCACGACGTGCAGCCCGCGGCCAAGGAGGACGGCTGGGCGACCGAGCCGTTCGAGCCGACCGTGGTCGGCAAGCAGCTGTTCGCCCGCGGCGCCGCCGACGACAAGGGCCAGGTGTTCTTCCACACCCTGGGCCTGCGCGCCCACCTGGCCGCCACCGGGCGGACCGCGCCGGCCGTCAACCTGAAGCTGCTGATCGAGGGTGAGGAGGAGTCCGGCTCGCCGCACTTCGCCGACCTGGTCCGCCGCGAGGCCGGCCGGCTGGCGGCGGACGTGGTGTTCATCTCGGACACCGGCATGTGGTCGGAGTCCACGCCGACCGTCTGCACCGGCATGCGCGGGCTGGCCGACGCCCAGATCGACCTGTACGGCCCGGACACCGACATCCACTCCGGGTCCTTCGGCGGCGCCGTGCCGAACCCGGCCGCGGTCGCGGCCGAGCTGGCCGCCGGACTGCACGACGCGGACCGCCGGGTGGCGGTCCCCGGGTTTTACGACGGCGTGATCGAGCTGACCGAGCGGGAGCGCGAGCTCTTCGCCGCGCTGCCGTTCGACGAGGCGCAGTGGCTGCGGGTCGCCAAGTCGTACGGCACCCGGGGCGAGGCCGGCTACTCGACCCTGGAGCGGATCTGGGCCCGGCCGACCGCCGAGGTCAACGGCATCTGGGGCGGTTACACCGGCCCCGGCGGCAAGACGATCGTCCCGGCCTCGGCGCACCTCAAGCTGTCCTTCCGGCTGGTCGCGGGCCAGGAGGTGGAGAAGGTCCGGGAGGCGGTCCGGGCGTGGGTGGCCGAGCGGGTGCCCGATGGCATCCGGTACGAGCTGGTGTTCCCGGGGGCGACCCGGCCCTGCCTGACCCCGCTGGACCACCCGGCGCTGCAGTCCACCGTCCGGGCGATGGGGCGGGCGTTCGAGCAGCAGATCCTGTTCACCCGGGAGGGCGGTTCCGGCCCGGCCGCCGACCTGCAGGACGTGCTCGGCGCGCCGGTGCTCTTCCTCGGCATCTCGGTGCCCTCGGACGGCTGGCACTCGGTCGACGAGAAGGTCGAGCTGGACCTGCTGGCGAAGGGCGTGGAGACGGCCGCCTACCTCTGGGCCGACCTGGCCGAGAACTGGCGGCCGGGCGATGCCGGTGCCTGACGGCGCCAACGCCCGTGTCCGGCGGGCGACCACCGATCCAGCTGACTCATCACGTGGGGATGGAACGAAGTGAGCACCGTGCCTGAGACCGATCGCCCGCTCAACCTGGCACTGGCCCGGGCCGGGGTGGACCGGGCGGCCCAGCACCGGTTCGACGAGCCCTGGCTGGCGGCGGCCTGGAGCCACCCGGCCACCAAGGTGCTGCCGATCGCCGGGGGCGAGGCGTTCGTGGTGGACACCGGCAGCGGCACCGAGCTGGTGCTGCTGCCCTCCTTCGAGGCGCCGCAGACCGGGGACCGCTACTTCCTCGGCACCGACGAGGACGGTGTCTCGTACTTCGCGCTGGCCGGCGAGAGCCTGCCCGGGCGGCTGGACGGCGACGCCCGTCCGGCCGGCCTGCGCGAGGTCGGCGCGCTGCTCTCGGACCGGGACGCCGGGCTGCTGGTGCACGCCGTCGCCCTGGAGCACTGGCACCGGCTGCACAGCTTCTGCTCGCGCTGCGGGCACCCGACCGAGAAGGCCGGCGCCGGCCACGTGCGGCGCTGCACCTCCTGCGCGGCCGAGCACTACCCGCGCACCGACCCGGCGGTGATCATGATGATCACCGACGAGCAGGACCGCTGCCTGCTCGGGCGCCAGGCGCTCTGGCCGGAGGGCCGCTGGTCGACCCTGGCCGGCTTCGTCGAGCCGGGGGAGTCGATCGAGCAGGCGGTCGTCCGCGAGGTCTTCGAGGAGGCCGGTGTGCGGGTCGCCGAGGTCTCCTACGTGGCCAGCCAGCCGTGGCCGTTCCCGTCCAGCCTGATGCTCGGCTTCATGGGCAAGGCCCACCCGGACGGTACGGCGATCACCGTGGACGGGGAGGAGCTGGCCGAGGCGCGCTGGTTCTCCCGGGAGGAGCTGAAGGCCGGGATGGCGGCCGGCGAGATCCTGCCGCCGTCGGGGATTTCGATCGCCCGTCATCTGGTCGAACTCTGGTACGGCGGGCCGCTGCCCTCGGCGGCGCGCTGGTAATTCCGGCGAATGGGGGGCGCGCGGCCTATTGCCGTGCGCCCCCCATTTTTCTTCCGTGCCCTCCGTCGGGCCTTCCGCCCGGCGGTTTTCCCCGGAGGCCGGTGGCATTCCTGGGCCGAACGGGTGAGGGCGGGTGATTTCCCGCAGGCCGGGCGGCCGTATGTTCGTATCCGGAGGGGCCTGCTTCTGCAGCGCTTCCGCCACCCGTCCCGGCCCCGTCGCCGGCCGCCCCGGGCCGGCCGCCGCCGATCCGGGCCGACATTGCGCGAATCGGCTGAAACGGCGTCACCGCCCTCGCTACATTCACTCGGGTGACAATCCCCCGGGGCACCGCCCAATCCCCCAAATACCAGCGCCTCGCCGCCGATCTGCGCCGCCGGATCGCCGAGGGCGAGTTCACCGCCCAGGCCGCCCTGCCGGTCGAGAGCGAACTGGAACGCCAGTACGGCGTCGCCCGCAACACCGTCCGGCTGGCCGTCGACGTCCTGGTCAACGAGGGCCGGCTGGTCCGCCTCCAGGGCAAGGGCACCTACCTGCGGGAGCACCCCGTCCTGGACCACCGCGCCTACGGACCCACCCTGCCGCCGGCGCCGCTCCCGCCCGGGCCGCTGCCGCCCGCGCCGCGCGAACCCCAGGCCGGGCCGCGCGAACCCCAGGCCGG
>NZ_JBEYVJ010000376.1:0-6328 GCF_040643935.1 Kitasatospora sp. NPDC047058
ACGGCCACCGCCGCGATCGCCGCCCTGGTGCAGACGGCGCCGAACATGCCGAGCAAGATGCAGATCCTCAAGGCGGAGGTGGCGGACGGCCTCGCGGGCGCACCGGTGATGTACGAGCACTTCACCGGTGGTCTGATCAAGAGCGGGACGGACCTGCTCAAGCTCGGCCGCTCGCTCAACCCCTACGACCCGTACAACCTCACCCACCCCGCCCAGTACCTCGACGGGCTCTCGACCATGACCGCCGGCCTGATCAAGGCCGGTGACCACCCGGTCGACCTGCTCAAGGGCCTGGTGGGCAGCGGCTGGGGCAACGACCCGTCCGAGGCGGGCGGCAAGCTGATCGGCAACTTCCTGATCGGCGCCGGCACCGGAGGCGGTGGCACCGCCGCCACCGTCGCCGAGCGCGAGGCCGCCGCCGTCGCCAAGAACGCCGCCGAGAAGGCTGCCCAGGAATCCGCCGAGAAGACGGCCAAGGAGGCGGCGGAGAAAGCCGCAAAGGAGGCCGCCGAGAAGGCCGCTGCCGAAAAGGCGGCCGCCGAGAAGGCCGCGAAGGACGCCGCGCGGGCGGACCTTCCGGAGGACGTCCGGAAGATGCTGGAGATGGAGGACCAGAGCGTCGCCGAATGGCCCCACGACCCGCTGAAGTCGGCAGCCAACAAGAACGTCGACCTCAGCGGCATGGAGCACGCCCCGAAGTGGCGGACCACCAACGAGGAGCTCTACCGCTTCGACCGCCGGGGGCCCGAGGAGATCTTCAAGCCGGGCGAGGGGTTCCAGCCCTGGGTCGAGAACTACAACAACCTCTACGGCTACGCGAGCAAGAACACGAACTCGATCTACGTCGGTACGACGCGGGACCCGCTGGCCGAGGTCGGCGGCTCGAAGCCGTGGCGCTACGACATCGACGCCGAGGGCGGCATCGACGTCAATGCGACGCTGGGCAAGCACACCCCGTACGAGGAGGAACGTGAGATCGCGTTCCCGGGCGGCGTGCGTCTCGAGGACATCAAGGGCGCCTGGGAGATAAAGGACGGCAAGCCGGTCCGCTACGTGGAGAACCCCCATTACCGGAAGCCCTAGCGGCTGTCCGGCGCGGAATTCGGGCGCCCCCGGCACGGGGCACCACAGCAGATTCGACACGGGCACAGCCCGAAAGGACGGACCAAGGTGACGGCCGGACGCCAGGAGCCTGAACTGACCAGCGCCATGCGGGCGGCGGCGAAGCAACGGCCGGGTCAGTGGCTCTACTCGATCGATCCGGGTTTCGATCCCGACGGAGAGGTGCCCGGGCACGGCGTGGTGGGGGCCTGGCAGGTCGACCAGACCGGCAACGTCGTGCGGTTCCTGCACAACCCGCACTACAAGCCCTCGCCCATGGCGCTCGACCTGACCCCTCCGGTCAACGACCTGGAGAACAAGCTCCAGCTCAGCGCCACCGGGTACTGCAGCGAGCAGGTCTTCCTGGCCGAGCTCCTACGCTCGGAGCTGCTGATCTATTCGACGCCGGACCGGCAGCGGCCCTTCGTGGTCCCGGGTGAGAACGACCGGGCGGTGCTGGAGGGCTGCACCTCGCCCGGATATCTCCCGCCGGACTGGCCCGGCGCCGTGCCGGTGCCGGTGCGCACCCTGGCGGGGATTCCCGGGGGTGTCGACCTGCGGGTCAATCCCGGGAGCCGGGTCTCCGTCACCATTCCGTTCGAGGACCTGTGCCAGGCTCTCGCCGCAACCCCGGCCACCAGCAACGAGGAAACGACATGACCACGCCCGGAAGCATCCCGACCGACGAGCAGTACGACGCGGCACGGGAGTTCGTCATCACCCGCCAGCGGCGCAGCGGCCGGAAGCTCGCCCAGTGCGACCCGGACATCAGGACGGCGTTCGAGGCGTGGTCCCAGCTCGTGGACAAGGGCCTCGCGCGCACCAGGGTCGCCCTGAACAAGGGCGACCTCGGCGAGGCGGCACGCTCCTGGGCCGTCGTCATCGAGGCCGTCTCCGCCTGGGTGACGGCCGACGACTTCCCCGCGTCGCTGTACGCCGACGCCTACGCCGACCGCTACGGCGGCTGAGACCGCTCCGGACAGCCCCGAGGGCCCGTCCATCGGACGGGCCCCGTTGCTCACACCGCCGCCGGCGCGAGGGCGATCCGGGTGAGCCCCTCCGGGAAGAGGCAGACGAGGTGGTCCGGGCCGGGGAGCAGGAGGGTCCGGACCACTGCTCCGAGCGCGAACTCGACCCCGCGCCGGGCCGGGTCGACCGGTCCGAACCGCACCAGGCCGTCGGCCCACGCCGCGGCCAGGAACAGGCCGGCCGGACCGGCGGCCACGCCCACCGCCGTCACCCGGTGGCCGCGCTCGGTCACGGCGGCCTCCAGGGCCCGCTGACCCGGCCGCCAGGCGCGGACACGCCCGTCGGCACCTCCGCTGACGAGAAGCGGCGCCCGCACGCCGTCGCCGTCCGGCGGCAGCAGGGCGGCACCGAGCGCGGTCACCGCCCCCTGGTGGAGACGCTCGGCACCGGTCCCGCCGGACACCGGCCAGTGCACCGTCCCAGTGTCGTCCCCGACCGCCGGCAGGTGCGCCAGGGCCGTCGGGCGGCCGGCCGCGAGCGGCGGGAGCGGAAGGTCACCGGCGAGCACCTGCACCTCGCCGTCGGGCCCGAGGGCCGCGACCGTCCCGTCCGGATAGCAGGTGAGCGCCGTCAGGCCCTCCGGTCCGACGAGCACCCCGCGGTCGAGCAGCCGCCCCGTGGCCGGCTCGACCAGGTGCACGCCACCGGTGACGTCCGCCGCCAGGATCTGCCCGTCGAACGGCCCCCGGCCGAGGGCCGCGGCGACGAACGGGGCGTCCGCCTCCGCCGGCCCGCAGGACCACTCGACGTGCCAGGGCGCACCGGCGACCGGCGGGAGGCCGTGCTCCGCACCGCCGGCCGTCAGACGGACCCGCAGGATCTCGGCCCGCGTCGCGCCGGACCCCTCCCCCAGCAGGGCCGGCCCGGCCGCGTGCCACGCGGCGTGGAGCCGGCCGCCGCCGGACCCGAAGGCCGCCGCCACGGCGAGCGGCTCCGCGCAGGCGACGAACAGCGGGTCTTCGAGCAGCTGGTCCGCCATCGCGGCCGGGACGCACTGGCCGAGCAGCAGGCCGAGCCGGCCGGGGTCCGCGCTCAGGAGGTCCGGCGCCCGGTCGGCCGTCCGGGGGACGGTCCCGGCCAGGGCGCGGGCGAGGTCGGCCGGGTCCACGGGACCGGTGCCGTCCGTGACGACCTGCCGGAGCGGGCCGGCGGGCAGCCACCAGGTGTCACCTGCCGCGGAGTCCGGCGGCAGCAGCTCCGCGGCACGCCCGACGGCCTCGGGGCCGGCCAGGACGGACCATTCCTGCCGGGTGAGCGGCCGGACCGCGGCCGTCAGCGCGCCGAAGGCCGGACGCACCTCGTCCGGCACCGCGGCCCACCAGGCCGCGGCAACGTCCACGCCGGCCGGGCCGTCCACGCCGTCCGGGCCGTCCGCCGTGTTGGCCGCCCCGGCCGGGACCCTGGCCGCGAGCAGGGCGAGACCCGGGCTCGGGTACACCTGCTCCGCGGTGAACGGCGAGCCGGCGCGCTGCCGGTCGTACCAGGCCGCGAAGCGCCCGGCGTCCGTCCAGCGCGGCTCGTCCAGCGCCAGCACCGCCGGCTCGTCCGCCACCGGCAGGACGCCGTCCGATTCGACGACCATCCGGATGCCGGGCACCTCCGACAGCGGGCCCAGCAGGAGGCCGGCCACCGCCTCGGGCTCGGCCGAGCGGTTGAGGTCCCACAGGATCAGCAGCCGGGGGTGGTCCGCCGTCCGCAGGGCGACGACGAGCTCTGCGGGCGTGCGCGCCCACACGCCGAGGCGGGCGGCGATGATCCACGTCGCGCTGTGGACGGTCGTTCCGGCCAACGACACCGCCGCGTCGGGCCGTTGCCCCGCCGGGGTGGCGGGGTCGGAGCAGGCGGTGGCCAGCCAGGTCAGCAGCCGGGTCTTGCCGATGCCGGACGGCCCGGTGACCCGGCACACCCGCGGCGCCCGGGGGTCGTCCAACAGGGCCAGCAGGGCCTGGCCCGCGGGACGGCGGCCGGCCGCCAACGGCGGTATCCAGCGCCCGGTCGTGTCCACCACGGTCTCCCTTTCGCCCAGTCAGCGTCCATGATCATACGGCGCCCGTAGGAGCTGTCCGACAGACAGCCCCTATGGGGTGATTCGTGCATGGATCCGGCCCAACCGCCCCAACCGGGCGCCGGGCCGCATCCTGAACACCGCGCCGTGGTCCGGCCGTTCACCGGAGCGGGGTTCAACTCGCCACTGCTGCACACCCTCTGGACGAACCTGTCCTGAGCATGTAAAACATCACTCCCGGCGGCTTCTCCGCACAGCGCCACCCCCACACCCCCTCGCGCACCCCGCTTCGCTCCCTCGCCGGCACCCTCGTCTGCCCCTGCCGACGCCCGGGCCGGCGTCCGCTCCGGCGCCCGCATCCGCTCGACCACGGCCACGCCCACCGGCCGTCCCGCGTGCGCCGACTCCCCCCGCCGCTGCCGCCGTTCACCGCGTACCGCCGCCGCGCCCCTCGCCGGCGCGCCCCGTCGCACCCAGCCGTGCGCGGTCGCGCGCGCCGTCGCCGCGGCCCTCGCCGAGAACCGAGGAGCACAATGACGTTCCGTCTCCGCACCACCGCAGCCGCCGTCGCCGTCGTCGTCGCGGCGACCACCTTCACCGCCGCCGCCCTCCCCGGCACCGCGCTCGCCGCACCGGCCCCCGCCCCGGCCGGGGCCACCGCGCTCGCCGTGGCCCAGGCGGACGCCGCGCTCACCGCCAACGCGGCCGGGCTGGGCGTGACCCCGCAGCAGGGCCGCTCCGTCCGGGACGTGATCACCGACGCCGACGGCACCCGCCACGTCCGCTACGACCGCACCTTCGCCGGCCTACCGGTGCTCGGCGGCGACCTCGTCGTCCACCTCGCCCCCGGCGGGGCCTTCCGCGGCGCGGTCGGCGCCGCGGCCGGCGACCTCGCCGTGCCCACCACCCGGCCCGCCGTCCCGGCCGCCACCGCCCGGGCCCAGGCCGTCCGCGCGCTCGGCGGAGCCGTCCGGCAGGCCGACGCCAAGGCCGAGCTGGTGGTCGACGCGCTGCGCGGCGCGCCCCGGCTCGCCTGGCAGACCACCGCCGCCGGGCAGGACTACCTGGGCAACCCGGTCGCCCGGACCGTGCTCTCCGACGCCGCGACCGGCGCGGTGATCGACTCCTGGGACGCGATCGAGACGGCCACGGGTGACGGCGCCTCGCTCTACGGCGGCACCGTCCCGCTGGAGACGACCGCCGCGAGCGGCGCCTTCCAGCTCAAGGACCCGACCCGGGGCAACACCTACACCGGCGACGCCCAGAACAAGACCGACCTCTGCTTCGGCACGATCTGCTTCAGCCGGGCCCCCGCCGTGCTGTTCACCGACGCCGACAACCACTGGGGAACCGGCGCGACCGCCGACCGCGCGACCGCCGCCGTCGACGCCCAGTACGGCACCGACACCACCTGGGACTACTACAAGAACGTCCACGGCCGCAGCGGCATCGGCGGTGACGGCAAGGGCTCGTACAACCGCGTCCACTACGGCAGCAAGTACAACAACGCGTTCTGGCAGGACAGTTGCTTCTGCATGACGTACGGCGACGGGGACGGCACGACCTTCGGCCCGCTGGTCTCGCTGGACGTCGCCGGGCACGAGATGTCGCACGGCGTCACCTCGCGCACCGCCAAGCTCGTCTACTCCGGCGAGTCCGGCGGGCTCAACGAGGCCACCTCCGACATCATGGGCACCCTGGTCGAGTTCTACGCGGCCAACGCCGACGACCCGGGCGACTACCTGATCGGCGAGGAGATCGTGCAGCCCGGCTTCGGCAAGGCCGCGCTGCGCTTCATGGACCAGCCCTCCAAGGACGGCAAGTCGGCGGACTGCTGGAGCTCCGGCGTCGGCAACCTCGACGTGCACTACTCCTCGGGCGTCGCCAACCACTTCGCGTTCCTGCTCGCCCAGGGCAGCGGCGCCAGCACCGTCAACGGCGTCTCCTACAACAGCCCCACCTGCAACGGCTCGACCGTCACCGGCATCGGCCGGGACAAGCTCGGCGCCGTCTGGTACCGGGCGCTGACCGTCTACATGACCTCCGGCACCACCTACGCCGGGGCCCGCACGGCGACCCTCAAGGCCGCCACCGACCTCTACGGCGCGGGCAGCTCCGAGTACGCCGCCGTCGCCGCCGCCTGGTCGGCCGTCGCGGTCAACTGACCCGCACCACCGCCGCCCTCCCCCGCCG
>NZ_JBEYVJ010000377.1:0-6326 GCF_040643935.1 Kitasatospora sp. NPDC047058
GAAGATCACGATGGAACTCCGCACGCTCGGCAGCCAGGGCCTCACCGTCTCCGCGTACACGGCGTCCGGGCCCGCTGCTGCGTCAGGGCTGCCGGGGCGATCAGGCCTCGGTGCTCTCCTCGGTCTCGGCCTCGGCGGCCGGGGCCTCGACGGTCTCGCCCGACTCGTCGGTCTCGTCGTCGAAGTTGATCTCGTTGCCCTCGGTGTCGACGACCTTGGCGGCCTCGACCACGGTGGCCAGCGCCTTGCCGCGGGCGACCTCGCCGACCAGCAGCGGCACCTGGCCACCCTGGACGACCTGCTGCGCGAACTGGTCCGGGGTGAGGCCCGAGCCGGCGGCGCGGCGGATGAGGTGCTCGGTGAGCTCCTCCTGGTTAACACCCAGCTCCTCGTCGGCGACGATCTGGTCCAGGACGAACTGGGTCTTGATGCCCTTCTTCGCCTGCTCCTCGAGCTCGCCCAGGTACTCCTCCTCCGACTTGCCCTGGGTCTCCAGGTAGGTCGCGAGGTCGAGGCCCATCGGCTCCAGCTGGTGGTGCTCCAGGTTGTGCTTGCGGGTCTGGATCTCGTCCTTGAGGAGCTTCTCCGGGAACTCGATCTCGACCAGGCCGAGCAGCGCGTCGAGGACCTTCTCCTGGGCCTGGGTGGCCTGGTCGTACTCCTTCATGCGCTCCAGGCGCTTGCGGGAGTCGGCCTTCAGGTCCTCCAGGGTGTCGAACTCGCTGGCCAGCTGGGCGAACTCGTCGTCCAGCTCCGGCAGCTCCTTCTCCTGGACGGCGGTGACGGTGACGGTGACCTCGGAGGTCTTGCCCGCCTGGGTGCCGCCCTTGAGCTCGGTGGTGAAGGTGGCGGTGCCACCGGCCTCCAGGCCGACGACGGCGTCGTCGATGCCGTCGATCAGGCGGCCCGAGCCGATCTCGTAGCTGACGCCGGCGGCGGTGCCGTCCTCCGGCACCTCGCCGTCGACCTTGGCCTCGAGGTCGACGACCACGATGTCGCCGGCGGCGGCGGCGCGCTCGACGTCCTTGACCGAGGAGAAGCGCTCGCGCAGCTGCTCCAGGGACTTGTCGACGTCCTCGTCGGTGACGACGATCGGGTCGACGGTGACCTCGATGGAGGAGAAGTCCGGGAGGGTGATCTCCGGGCGGACGTCGACCTCGGCGGTGAACTTCAGGTCACCACCGTCGGCGATCTTCTCGACACCCTCGATGTTGGTGATGTCGGGCTGGCCGAGGACCTCGATCTTGCCCTCGTCGACGGCCTGCGTGTAGAAGCGCGGGAGGGCGTCGTTGACGGCCTCCTCCAGCACGGCGCCACGACCGAAGCGCTGGTCGATGACCCGGTTCGGGATCTTGCCCTTGCGGAAGCCCGGGACCGAGACCTGCTGGTTGATCTTCTTGTACGCCGCGTCGAGGCTGGGCTTGAGCTCCTCGAAGGGCACCTCGACGGTGAGTCGAACCCGGGTCGGGTTCAGAGTCTCGACGGCGCTCTTCACGGTTAGGTCTCCTATGGGCTTGCGGTCAGGTTGCCTGCGCCTTCCCCTGCCGCCGGCCGGGGCCGGGTCGGGCGGGTCGGGCGAGACGGGCGATGGGCGGTTGGAGCTGCATCTCCCGTGGGGGGTGGACGGTGAGCGTGACTCCTCGCCCTCGTGCGGTTGACCTGGGTGGACGCCACAGGGACTACCGCCAGCGCCCCATCCTACCGGTACCACGAAAGGCGGACGCCAGGACGCCACCGCCGACGGCCGTCCGACCCCTCCGGACGGGCCCCGGAACCGCCCCGGCAAGGGTGCGGCGACAGGGCGGGGCGGCAGTTGGGTGAGGTTCGACACGGGCACACGGCAGCGGCACGCGGATACGCCAACAGGGCCCCGCCGTGGACGAGACCCTGCCGCACGTCGGGGTGACCGGATTCGAACCGACGGCCTTCCGCTCCCAAAGCGGACGCGCTACCAAACTGCGCCACACCCCGTGGTGCCGAGAGGAAGCGTACACGCCGGGGCCCCGCCGGTTCGGCGACATATCAGAGGCCGGGAAACGAATGTGGTGTGCACGCAGCCGACCGGACCAGGTACGCTGTTCCCGACCTTCCGGCAACGGCCGGGGGATCACGCGGGCGTAGCTCAATGGTAGAGCCCTAGTCTTCCAAACTAGTCACGCGAGTTCGATTCTCGTCGCCCGCTCCAGCCGTCCGGCCCCGGAGAGACCTCGACCGTCTCCCCGGGGCCGTTCGCTTTCCCCGACCTCCCGTCAGGCCCGGGCCGGCCGGGCCTCCCGGCAGCCGGAGGCCGTTCAGAGGCCGAGCCGCCCGGCGCGGGCGGCGGCCCGGTCCAGCAGCAGGTGCACGTCCCCCTCACGGGTGGTGGGCCGGTCGTTGTACTCGTCCGGGGAGTTCACCGGCCGGCCGGTCGCGTGCAGGACCTCCATCAGCTGGACCCGCGCGGTGCGGACGGTGGCCGGGGTGCCGTAGCCGTGCGCGAGGACGGCGGCCTGGGCGCCGAGCAGGCAGACCCGTCCGGCGGAGTCCCACATCGCACCCTGGAGCCAGCCGAAGGCGCCGATGTAGCGGGAGGCGAGCCGCAGGTGGTCGGCGGCGGTCACCGGGACCGGGCGGGCCGGGCGCCGGACCAGCCGGTCGAGCAGGGTGGGGCGCGGCAGCGGATGGCCGGCGTTCCACGGCCGGACGGCGGAACCGAACCGCGGGACGGAGTACGGGGCGTACGGGAGGGCGGCGCGCGCCGTGGCGGGCAGCGAGGCGAGGTACGCCTCGATCTCGGCGACCAGGCCGGAGCCGTCCGGGGCGAGGAGCTGCGGCGGAGGGGGCGTCAGGTCGGTGCGGGGCATGCGGCTCTCCAGGCGGTGCCTACGGTTACCGCTACCCAAAGTGGGGCACAAAGGGCATTCCCGCGACCGGAGCGGCGGGCGGCACCCGCCGGGCCGCGGCTCCGCGGCGGTTTCCCGGCGGGGCTCCGGGCCGATAGCCTCGGCGGCGTTCGAGCGCAGTTCGAGGCGGCTGCGGGCCCGAGGTGGCTGCGAGCCCGAGATGGAGGAGTAACCGTGCGTCCCCAGGACCGACTGGCCGTCATACAGCGCTGCGTGGTCCGGGAGATGGCGCGCCTCGGCCAGGTGTTCCGGGTCGACGGCGAGGTGGTGCGCGGCCCGGGGACGACGGCGGTGGCCGTCCGGGAGCACCTCGGCGACGACGGCGGCGCCGGCCACGTCGACCTGGGTTACGTGCTGCAGCTGGGCCGGTCGGACGCACCGGTGGTCTGGGACTGCGCGGCCGGCCTCGGCAAGACCGAGGAGGAGAAGCTCGCCAACGCCGTCCGGATGTGGGCGACCACCACCGCCTCGGCGCTGGTCGAGCTGGCCGAGGGCGGGGGCCGGCACGGCGACCACGCGGACCACCCGGAACTGCCGGGCTGGCACGCCGTGCAGGGGCCGGCGGCGGTGTTCGGCTTCGGCAACGAGCGGCTGGCCGGCTGGCTGGCCGAGCACCGCGTCCTGCCCGCGCTGGCGCCCGCGCTGCTGCCGGAGCTGGCCGGGCCCGGGCCGAACGGGGTGAAGCTGTTCCTGGGCGGCAAGGCCGGGGACGACGTCGCCGAGGTCCGGGTCAACGGCGTGGTGTCGGAGGCGGCCTCGGCGGCGCTGCGCTCGCTGGACTGGCCGCGCGGCGAACGGCTGTGCTGGGCCCGGCTGTTCGTCCTGCTGACGACCCGCGAGCCGGCGGTGCCGCCGCCCGCGCCGGCGGGCGCCGCGGTGCCCGCGCCGGTCCGTGCGTCCGTCCCCGCGGCGGTGCGCGCCCGGGGACTCTTCGGGCGCTGGTGGCAGGCCAGACGGGCCGGCCGGTGACCCGGACGGCCGCCCCCCGCTGATGACGCCCCAGGAGGACCCGGGGTCAGCTGGCGATGTTGGAGATGCTCTTGGCGATCTGGGTCAGGAAGTCCTGGATCGGCTTGGCGGCCGTGCTCTGGTTGAGCATGAAGCCGAACAGGGCGGCCAGGATGAAGTGCCCGGTCTTCAGCTGCTTGTTGCGGATGAAGATGAAGCAGATGATGCCGAACAGGACCAGCGCGGAGACGGAGAGTGCCACCCGGACTCACTTCCTCGTTTCATAGCGGGGTGCCATCGGCTGACAGCCCCTGCGAAGCCGGACCCCGGCCTGTCCGACGGTCCCGAGGCGGAACGGCAGTTCGTCCGGCGCCAAGCCGCCGGAGGGAGAGTCCGGTACGGCCGCACGGTGTCCGTCGTGCCGCACGTGACGCCCCCCATCCCCCGAATCCTGACCAGTCCCGCCCGGACTCAGTGTGGTCGACCGTGCCGATTGCGTAAAGGTCTGACTGTCAGCCGAACGCTGGCATCCTGCGATGCGAGACGAGTTTCCGCCGACCGCGACCATAGCCGAGACATTCTGACGAATCGTCGGCGGGGCCGCGCTGAGCGGCCGGGAAGCGCCCGGCGGGCGGGAACGGAACGGGCAGGTCCGCAACGGTGACGGCCCGTCCGAAATGGCTGAAGATCAGCTCCCGGGGTTGACAGTGGCCATCCCAAGCCAACCGCCCTGGCAGCGGCCCCGGCCGGGCCCGCCTCTCCCGCCCCGAGCCGGCGAACATCGCGAGCGGGCGACAATCCCGCCCCGAGCCGGCGACATCGCGAGCGGGCGACAGTCCCGCCCCGAGCCGAAGGGGCGCGCCGGTGCCGAAAGGGAGAAGGGCCAAGCCGCCGACGAAGGAGGTGGCGCAGTGCCCGCCGACCGTCGGCACCGGGCCAAAGCGCCCCGGAGGCGAGCGGGCGACAATTCAGTCCCGCCAGAGCAGCAGCACGGCCCGGTCGTCGTTGATGTCCCGGGCGACCGTCTCGATCAGCCGGGAGGCCGCGCCGGCGCCGGGGCCGGGGCCCGCGCCGGGGGCCAGCCGGTCGGCCTCGCCCATCAGCCGGTCCATGCCCTCGGAGAGGTCCCGGCCGGGCGCCTCGACCATGCCGTCGGTGCAGAGCAGCAGGACGTCGCCCCGGTTCAGCCGGCCGCGCACGCCCTCGAACTTGGCACCGTCGAAGATCCCGAGCGCCGGGCCCTCCTCGGCCTCCTTGATCTCCCAGTGCCCGGCGCCGGCCAGCCGCTGCATGCCGGGCAGGTGGCCGGCCGAGAGCAGTTCGTACTCGCCGGTGTCCAGGTCGAGCACCAGGTGGGCGGCGGTCGCGAAGCCCTCCTCCCAGGCCTGCCGGAGCAGGTAGCCGTTGGCGGCGGGCAGGAAGTCGTGCGCGGGCAGCGAGCCGAGCAGGCCGCCGAAGGCGCCGGAGAGCAGCAGGGCCCGCGAGCCGGCGTCCATGCCCTTGCCGGAGACGTCCGCGAGGACCACCTCCAGCACCCGCTGGCCGGGGCCGGTCCGGGCGGCGACCACGAAGTCGCCGGAGAAGGACTGCCCGCCGGCCGGGCGCAGCGCCATGTCGGCGTGCCAGCCCTCCGGGAGCCTCGGGACGCGGCTCTGCACCCGCAGCCGCTCGCGCAGGTCGAAGAGCATGGTGGAGCCGCCCCACCAGGGGACGCCGACCCGGCTGCGGAACTGGGCCAGCAGCAGGCCGCCGACCCCGGCCGCGCCGACCACCAGGGCGGCGCCGGGGGTGACGCCGTAGGTGTAGGCGTCCGGGTCGGCGCTGGCGACCCGCTGGCCGGTGTGGATCACGGACTCGGCGGAGAGGCCGAGCGCGGCCAGTGCGTACAGCATCACCAGGCTGCCCGGGCGCAGCAGCAGCGCGGCGGCCAGGATCGGCAGGACCAGGGAGGTGGGCGGGGCCCAGGCGGGGAACCAGATGTTGAGCAGGATCAGCAGCGGGACGAGCAGGGCGAGCACGCAGAGCACGGGCCAGTCGGCGGCGCCGCCGCGGAAGTAGTCGACACCGGCGGTGTGCAGCCTTCGGCGGACCCGGCGGAGTCTCTTGCGCAACCGGGCCGTCACGGGGTCGGGCACCGTGGCGGCGCCGGGCCTCGTCGCAGTCGTCTGGGGCGGTGTGCCCGGCGGTCTGCCAGCCATGGGGACCGACCATATCCACGGTTGCCGCCCGGCGTCGACGGCTCGGACGGGGGTGGCTCCGCCGTGGCGCGGGCGCGTCAGCCGGTTTCGGCCGATCGGGGCGGGCGTCGGCCGCTGCGTCAGGAAGCGTGCGGGGGCCGGGCGTACGAACCACGCGGGCGGTGCACGCGCCCCGCGCGCGGGGCGGTCGGTGCGCCGGGCGGGCGGAGGGGCGCTGTGGCCGAGAAGGCGACGGGCGTGGCCGACGCCTTCTGCCGGTAGGTGTCGGCGTACTCCACGTCCTTCTTGTCCGCCGTGT
>NZ_JBEYVJ010000378.1:0-6320 GCF_040643935.1 Kitasatospora sp. NPDC047058
GATCCGACAACCGCTCACCCGCAGGCGACTTGACCTGCCCCACCCTCGCCACACCACAACCAACGAGGCACGGACCCCAAAGTCACCGGCATTGGCCCTAGGCAGTGTCCTGGCGATCATGAGCGGAGCCAGATGACCAGCGCGGCTGCGGTGACGGTGCCGAGGTAGACGTAGCCGCGTTTGTCGAACCTGGTCGCAACCGCGCGGAAGGTCTTGAGCTTGTTGATCGCCCGCTCGACGGTGTTGCGCTTCTTGCAGCGCTCCCTGTCGAAACCGGGCGGTCGGCCCCCGGCCCTGCCACGTCGGACCCGGCCGGCAGCCTGGTCGGCCTTCTCCGGGATGAGGTGCCGGATCCCGCGCCTGCGCAGGTAGCGGCGGGTCCGGCGGTTGCTGTAACCCTGGGCTTGATTCGTTTTGACGGACACCCCTGATCAGGGCTTCGGCCCCGGTAAGGATGATGTCCATCATGGAGAGCATGGGGAAGAGAAAGCCTCGCCCTCACCGCTCGTTCACGCCGGGGTTCAAGGCCGAGATCGTCGAACTGTGCCGACGCGGCGACCGCTCGGTCGGCCAGGTGGCCAAGGACTTCGACCTGACCGGGACCGCGGTGCGCGACCGGGTGAGGCAAGCCGAGGTCGACGCAGGCCAGCGCGACGGCCTGACCAGCGACGAGCGCGAGGAACTGGCGAGGCTGCGGCGGGAGAACCGCCGCCTGCGCGGGGACGTGGACATCCTCCGCCGGGCCACGGCTTTCTTCGCGACGGAGACCCGGTGACGGTGCACCCGTTCATCGAGGCGGAGAAGCAGGCGGGCCACAACGTCAAACGGGCGTGTGAACTGCTCAAGGTCTCCCGAGCCGCCTTCTACACCCGCCGCACCGCCGCCCCCGGCCCCCGCGCGGTCCGCGACGCGGAACCGACCGAGAAGATCACCGAGGTCCACGCGACCTCCCGTGGCGCCAACGGCGCCCCGCGCGTGCACGCCGTCCTCCAGCGCGACGGAGACCGGTGCGGCCGGCGAAGGGTCACGCCTGATGCGCCAGGCCGGCCTCGCCAAAGCAGAGCAAGCTCACCCGACCGCGAAAGGCCCGGGCCTGTCTCGGACTTGACGGCCGTTTGTTCGGGTTCCGACACTTGCGGTGGCTGGGTTGGTCGGTAGGACGGCGGAGCGTTGGGTCGTGGGCAACCGGGCATTGGAACCAGCACGTCTGGCGTCGAAGCTGAACGCCTACGCCCGCTACTGGTCCACCGCGCCGCTGCCTTCGGCCGGATCCCCGGTGAGGGCGGCGGCGGGCTGGGTTGGTCGATGGGGTGGTGCTGGTCGCGCATCCGGCGACCCTACCCGCCCCGCACTTCCCCTCCGCCCCCTTTCTTCGGCCGGTGGCGTCGCGAAGCGGTGCCACCGGGCCGCCGCGCAGCGGACAACCCAGGACGCCGTCGGCGCTCCTCTGGCTCCAGGCCCAGGAATTCGCCAGACTCGATACTCGGGCCGCGGCACTGCGGCACACCTGAGGGGGATGAGCATGGCCAAGCAGGGTCCTGGTTGGGGAATGATGTGGGTCTACGAGCCCTGGCGTGCTCACGGGGACAACGGCATCGAGATCGACACGCAGGTGTTCGCCACTTTCGAGGAGGCCCGCGCGGCTGCACTCGGTGAGTGGATGCGCATGCCGGTTGCGAGCGAGGGGTTTCCCACTGCGATCTCGCAACTGCGCTCCTGCCGGCCGGGCGAGGACGTGATGATCAGCTACGGGGATCTCAAGGACGCCTTGGCGATCTACCAGGTGCGGAGCGGCCAGAATGCCCGCGACGCGGGCATGGCGTTCTACGTGCACTGGCGGGACACGCTCTTCGATGTCCTCGGGCCCGAAATCATGGCCTCCAGCGGAGCGTTGGTCTGGTACGGCTGGAATCCCCGCCCGACTGCCCCCGCCACTCGTCCCGCAGCTGGCAGTGGCGGGTCCTCCTGTCTGCTGGTCATGCTCGGGCTGCTGCTGGGCCTGGTCCTCCTCAGCTGGGCGTAGAGCTAGCTGTTCTGTCCCGTGAGGTCGGGGACGCGGCTGGCGGGTGGCTTGCGGGACTGACCGGCCATCACCGCTGCGCCGAAGCCCGCGCCGGAACAGGACGGACACCTCGGCACGCCCCGTGCCGTCTGGGCCGCGGACAGAGCCGCGGCAGCAAGAGGCCGGCCTGCCAGTCCGCTCCGGGGGTCCGGACGGCAGGCGACCTCCTCCAGCGTGCACAGGCACACTGCGGGCCTGCACCCGCGACTACGCCGTCGCTGCCGCCGGCGAGCTCTCCGGGACCGCGCCGGTGCCACCGGCCTCGGCGACCGGGCTGAGGCCACCACTCGAGTCCGGCAGCCACAACTGCGCGCTGCGGGCCCGGACCGCCGAGCCCCGCCCGGTCACGACCACGGTCGCCCTGCGGCTCCTCAGCTGCCCCCAACCGGCCCCCAGGCCGCTCCATCGGCTCGTGGTCACCCGCAGGCTCAGGTAGGCACCGGGCCAGGGGCCAGGGGTGATCAGGACTGGCTTCGTTCACTTCTAGGGGCAGCGTTTGTCCGCCGGTTTGGGCAGCAGTTGCGGATCTTGAGGTCCGTGAATGTTCACGAGAAATAGCAGCGTGAGCGACGCGCGGTGGGTCGCTCGTCGTGCTTGCGGGGCGTCACTGCTCGGCGCGTGGCTGGCTGAGTTCGGCTCCGACCTTGGCCAGCATCTGGCCGAGGAGGTGGAGGGCTCGCGCCCGTGTCGGCACTCCTCGCGCGGTTCCCGCCCAGCAGGCGTCGGTGAGCTTCTCGGTCACCGTGAGGATCCGGTCGTCGTCCTGCGAGGCCATTACGAGGACGAACCGCACGTAGTCGCCGACGTCGGTGCCCTGGGGGTGCTGGTTGGTGAAGATCTGCAGGCGCGGTGTCAGGGCGGGCAGGGTGCGGTCGGTGGGGAAGACGACGGCAAGGCCGGCGAGGGCCAGCCGGACCGCAGGGCATTCGGCCGGCCAGCGGGTCAGCAGATCCGGCGTGCGGGCCTGGACCGCGCTGCGGGCCCGGGCCTCACTGTCGGGATCGGCGTGTTGAGAGGTGTTCGGCCAGGTCTCGGCGAGGTGGCGTTCGCCAACGGTGGCAGCCCTGACCAGCAGATGGACGGCTTGGAACCGCTGTCGGGCGGGAACCCGGTCGTCGACGGCGAGGGCCGCGAGCAGGACGACGCCGTCAGCGGTGGCCGGCTGGCAGGTGTCCTGGTGGAGGATCTCGTTGTAGAAGTCGCCGAGGAAGCTCCGGTCGTCCCAGGAGGGGTCGATCTCGGCGTCGAACAGCATCGCTGCCTGGGGTGGCCTGCGGCCCGGCAGGCGGTCGGCGATCACGTCCCGGAAGAGCTGCCGGATCGGCGGACCGGAAGCGATCGCGTCCTGCCGGGTCTGCTCGGGTTCGGCGTGCGTATCCATGGCCAACGCAGCCTACTGGAGCGCCTCGGGCCGACGACCCGTCGCCTGGGCGGAGGCTGGCAGGTCGTCGGCCAGGAGCCCGCGGCGGTCAGCCGGCCTTGGCTGGTGCTTCGGTCCGTGCCCGGGTCGAGGCGAGGCGATAGGAGTCGGTGCCAGTCTCGATGATGGTGCCGTTGAAGGTCAGGCGGTCGACGATGGCCGCGCAGAGGCGGGGGTCGGTGAAGGTCTTGGTCCAGCCGCCGAAGGACTCGTTGGAGGCGATGGCGACGCTGTTCTTCTCCTCGCGTTCGGTGAGGACCTGGAAGAGCAGTTCGGCGCCGTGGCGGTCGAGTTCCATGTATCCGAGTTCGTCGATGCAGAGCAGGTCGACGCGGCCGTAGCGGGCGATGGTCTTGTTCAGCTGCTTCTCGTCGGCGGCTTCCACCAGCTCGTTCACCAGCTTGGTGGCGAGGGTGTAGCGGACGCGATAGCCCTGCATTGCGGCCTCGGTGCCCAGGGCGATGAGCATGTGGGACTTGCCGGTGCCGGAGTCGCCGATCAGGCAGAGCGGCTGACTCTTCTTGATCCACTCGCAGCTGGCGAGGTTGTTGATGACGGCGGGGTCGATGTTGGGGTTGGCGTCGTAGTCGAAGGTTCGCAGCGACTTGTCGCGGGGGAATCCGGCGGCCTTGATCCGCCGCTCGGAGCGGCGGCGGGCCCGGTCGTCGCACTCGGCCATCAGCAGTTCGGCGAGGAAGCCGCGGTAGGTCATCTGGTCCTTCGCCGCCCGGTCGGCGATGTCGGCGAACTCGCCTCGGATCGAAGGCAGCCGCAGGAGCCGGCAGGCGGTGTCGATGGCGGTGGTGGCGGCCTGCTCGGTCAGGTTCCGCTGGCGGGGCAGCATGGCGGTCATGGCGCTTCTCCCTCTCGCAGGTCACCGCCGCCGGCGCGGCGGTGTCGGAGCAACTGGTCGTAGTGGGTCACCGAGGGCAGCGGCCTGGTGTCCGGCGGAAGGTGGTTGAGCTTCCACTCGTGCAGAAACGTCACGGTCGCCGCTCCCGGCCCGGCAGCTGGCCTCGGCGCGGGAGCATCGACGGCCGGGTCGTCATCGGTCTGGGCGGCCTTGCGGGCCTCCAGGGCGACCGCGTCCGCGGTCAGGGCCCCGGCCCGCAGGGCGGTGGCCAGGCCCGTGACGATGTGCTCGTGCGCGAGGTGGCGGCCCAGCAGCAGCACCTCGATCAGCGCCCGGGTGCCCTCGGCGTCACCGTGCGCCCTGACCGCCGCGGCCCACCAGGCGTCGTGGACCGGGGTGAACTTCCCGGCGGAGCGGGCCTGGTCGAGCGCGGTCGCGCCGGGGAACGCACCCGGCTTGCGGACCAAGGCCTCCAGGTAGTGGTCCAGCTCCAGCCGGCAGGCTCCCTTGGCGATCAGCCGCTCGTGCCGGGCCACCTCCACGTTCCTGTCGTAGACCACCAGGTGGGAGGCGTGAAGCAGCACCCGGACCCGCTTGCCGATCAGACGGACCGGGACCGAGTAGCGGTTGGTGCGGACCGCGATCTGGCCGTAGCGATCGACGCGCGGCGTGAATACCCGCCCGGTCTCGAACGGGTCCTCCGGCAGCGGCAGCAGCCGCGGGCGCTCGTCCTCGAAGTACTCGTCGACCGTCCGGGCCCGGGTACCGATCCGGCGCCGCCCATCGTGCCGGTCCCACTGCTCGACCAGATCGTTCAGCTCCGCCAGCGACTCGACCTCCGGCACCGGCACGAAGTGGTTGCGGCGGAAGTAGCCGATCTGGCCCTCGACGCCGCCCTTCTCGTGGGCGCCCTCGATGCCGGGCCGGCAGTAGAAGCTCTCGATCCCGAAGTGCGACCTGAAGGCGATCCACCGGTCGGCCTCGACCCGGGCCCGGCTCAGCCCCAGCACCCGAGCGACAGCGGCCTTCAGGTTGTCGTAGCGAACCTTGCTCCGCGGAACACCGCCCAGAGTCCGAAGCGCGTGCACGTGGCCCTCGAAGAACGCCTCCTGGCCGCAGGACGCGAAGACCCGGTGGACGGCCTTGCCCGAGTAGGACAGCCGGAAGGAGAACAGGTAGCAGGTCACCAACTCGCCGGCGAGCTTCACCGTCACGTCGCCGAGGTCGACCTCGGCCTCCATCCCGGGCTGGTGGGTCTGCGAGACGAACGCCTCGATCGGAGCCTTGCCCGACTCCACCAGGATCTGCGGCTTGCGGTCCGCGACGTAACGCCGAACCTGCTGGTAGGAGACCTCGGCGCCGTGCTCGGCAACCAGGCGGTGGAAGATCCGGGTGACCGTGTGCCGCTGCTTGCGCGGCGCGTCCAGGTCGGCCCGCAGGATCCCGTCGACCACCGCCATGTACGGGTCCAGCGCGGTCGCCCGAGGCGGGAGCTTCTTCCGCGGCTCCGGCCAGACCGAGTCCACGGCCTTCCTGATCGTCCGCCACGACACGTTGTACTTGCGTGCAATCTCCCGCAGCTTCATGCCGTCCCGGTGGTCGCGCCGGATCGCGGCGTACAGCTCGACCTTCGACATCTGCGGCATGACCAGGGCCTTTCACCAGGAGCACTCCCGATGCTGACCTGGCAAGTACCCCGGTGACGTCGAAACTCGTGAACATCACCCGTCCGTGGTTCGGGGTGACTCCCAAACTCGTGAACAACTGACGCCACAACTCGTGATTAAAGCCATCAGGACGGTGCCGGCGCGGCGCAGGTGGGCGGCGAGACGGTCGAGGGAGCGCGGGGGCATGCCGGCGGGGGCGGCGGCCAGGACGACGGGGCAGACCGAGGCCATGGCGGTGACCACCTCGGCGAAGTGTTCACCCGGGTCGTCGGCGACGACGAGGCGGCGCAGGTCCAGGCCGTAGCCGGCGGCAGCCGC
>NZ_JBEYVJ010000379.1:0-6316 GCF_040643935.1 Kitasatospora sp. NPDC047058
CGCCCAGCGCCGCGGTCTCGGCGGCCGCCGCTGCGGCGTCCCGGCGGCCCGGGCGGGCGTAGATGGTGGAGACCAGCAGCGCGCGGCCGGCCGTGGTGCGGGAGAGCCGTCCGACGAGCGACGGCGGCAGCACCCCGGCGCCGGCCCGCATGCCGCCGAGGACGGTGTAGGCGTAGCGACGTTCCGCCTCCGTCCAGAAGCCGGCCGGGGACAGGGCCGTCACCGAGCGGGCGAGTCCGGCCCGGCCGAGTGCGAGCGCCAGCAAGCCGCCGAGCGAGTTCCCGGCGACGTGCGGCCGCTCGATCCCGAGCTCGGCGCAGAGCCGCCCGAGCACCGGGACCACGGTGTCCAGCCCGTACGGCACGCCCGGGGGCAGGGAGGGCGAGGCGCCGAACCCGGGCAGGTCGACGGCGATCACCTCGTGGCGTTCGGCGAGTGCGGGCAGTACCGGCTCCCAGGCCTGCCAGTGGTGGCCGATCCCGTGCAGCAGCAGGAGCGGGGTCCCGGTGCCGGTCCGCCGGTGGTGCACGGTCACCGCCCCGGGACCGTACGGGGCGGGCAGCGGGAAGGTGACGTCGGCGGGCATACGGCTCCTCTGTTGGACGCGGCGTCAGCAAGGTGACCGACAGGATTACCGACGGGTAGCGCACGAGGCAAGGGGGCTGCGCCGGACACCCGGCTCCCGCCCCGCCGGGTCCGGTGCGGCCGTGGACGAATCATCCGGGTGCGTACATGCCAGAAGAACTGTTCTTCCGCTGTACGTCTGGCCGTCGGCCGCAGCGCGCGGTACGAGTCCGGTGGCGCTGTTAGACACGCAGCGCCCGGAATCCACCGGCCGTCAGATCCGCCGGACGGCCGGGCCGTCCGCCCCCCAGGAGGAACGCCCATGCCGCGAACGCCCATGCCGCGAACCGACCGAGCCCGGATCCGCACCCTGGCGGTGGCCTCCGCCGCCGCCGTGGCGGGAGCCCTGCTCGCCCTCCCCGCCACCACCGCCCGGGCCGTGTCGCCCGACGTCGTGATCAGCCAGGTCTACGGGGGCGGCGGCAACTCCGGTGCCCCGTACGCCAACGACTTCATCGAGCTGTACAACCGCGGCACCGCCCCGGTCACGGTCACCGGCTGGACGGTGCAGTACGCCTCGGCCGGCGGCTCGTCCTGGTCGCGGACCACGCTCGCGGGCACCATCGCCCCCGGGGCGTACTACCTCGTCCAGGAGGCGGCCGGCGCCGGCACCGGCTCGGCCCTGCCCGCCCCCGACGCCACCGGCACGACCGCCATGGGCGCGACCTCCGGCAAGGTCGCCCTGGTCACCAACGGCACGGCGCTGACGTGCAGTTCGGGCTGCGCCACCCAGCCGGGTGTCAAGGACCTGGTCGGCTACGGCAGTTCGGCGAGCTCCTCCGAGGGATCGCCGACCGGCAACCTGTCCAACACCACCGCCGCGCTGCGGGCCGGCGGCGGCGCCACCGACACCGACGGCAACGCGGCCGACTTCGCCGTCACCGCACCCGCCCCGCGCAACTCCGCCTCCACCGGCGGCGGTTCCGGCGGCGGCACCCGAATACACGACGTCCAGGGCGCGGCCCGCACCTCCCCGCTGGCCGGACGGACGGTCTCCGCGGTGCCCGGCGTGGTGACCGCCGTCGGCCCGGCCGGCTTCTGGTACCAGGACCCGGCGCCGGACGCCGACCCGGCCACCAGCGAGGCCGTCTACGTCTACACCGCGTCCGCCCCGGGCGTTACGGCCGGCGACTCGGTGAAGGTGAACGGCACGGTCGGCGAGTACCGGCCCGGCGGCACCGGCGGCACCACCAACCTCACCGTCACCGAACTGACCGGCCCGAGCGTCACCATCGTCGCCCACAACGCGCCGCTGCCCGCGCCCACGCCGGTCGGCACCGGCGGCCGGGTGCCGCCCGCCGCCGTGATCTCCGGCGTCACCGGCGGCGACGTCGAGACCGCCGGCTCCTTCCGGCCCGCCACCGACGGCCTCGACTTCTGGGAGTCGCTGGAGGGCATGCGGGTCGAGCTGGACGACGCCGCCGTCGTCGGCCCGACCAGCACCTACGGCGAGATCCCGGTCGTCCCGCAGGGCAGCACCACCCGGACCGCCCGGGGCGGCATCCTGCTCCAGGCCAACGACGCCAACCCGGAGCGGGTGCTCCTCGACGACGTGCTCGCCCCCACGCCGGCCGCCACCGTCGGCGACACCCTCACCGGTGCCACCGTCGGCGTGCTCGACTACTCCTTCGGGAACTTCAAGCTGCTGGTCACCGCCACCCCGGCGGTCTCCCCCGGCGGCCTCGCGCCCGAGACCACCACCGCGCCGGCCGCCGGCGAACTGGCCGCCGCCACGTTCAACGTGGAGAACCTCGCCCCGGGCGACCCGCAGAGCAAGTTCGACGGCCTCGCGGCCGGCATCGTCAGCAACCTCCGCTCGCCCGACCTGGTCGCGCTGGAGGAGATCCAGGACAACAACGGCGCCACCGACAACGGCGTCGTCGCCGCCGACCAGACGCTCGCCAAGCTCACCACCGCCATCACCGCGGCCGGCGGCCCGGCCTACTCCTACCGGCAGATCAACCCGGTCGACGGCCAGGACGGCGGCCAGCCCGGCGGCAACATCCGCCAGGTCTTCCTCTACCGCACCGACCGCGGCCTCTCCTTCACCGACCGCCCCGGCGCCGGCTCCACCACCGCCGACTCCGTCGTCGACGACGCCGGCACCCCCGCGCTCGCCTACTCCCCCGGGCGGATCGACCCCGGCAACTCCGCGTTCGACGCCAGCCGCAAGCCGCTGGCCGGCGAGTTCCGCTGGCACGGCAAGCCGGTCTTCGTGATCGCCAACCACTTCAACTCCAAGGGCGGCGACCAGCCCCTGTTCGGCCGCTACCAGCAGCCCGCCCGCCCGTCCGAGACCCAGCGGAACGCCCAGGCCACCGCGGTGAAGTCCTTCACCGACCGGATCCTCGCGGTCGACCCGAACGCCTCGGTCATCGTCCTCGGCGACCTCAACGACTTCGAGTTCTCCCGGACCGCCGACCTGCTGACCGTCGGCGGCTCCCTGGTCGACCTCCCCCGCACGCTCCCGCCCGGCGAGCGTTACACCTACGTCTACGAGGGCAACTCCCAGGTCCTGGACCACATCCTGATCTCCGGCGCACTGGCCGCCCTGCCGTACGGCTACGACATCGTCCACCTCAACAGCGAGTTCCCCGCCCAGCTCAGCGACCACGACCCGCAGGTCGTCCGCATCCCGCTGCCCTGACAGCCCGTCCGGTGCGGTACCGGCCCGGCGACCGGGTCAGTACCGCACCGCCTTCACCACCACCGGCAGCAGGACCTGGTCTGCGGGGGCCCTGCTGAAGGCGACCGGCTGCGCCTGGTCCCCGGCCGGCAGGTCCCGGGCCCCGACCACCGAGCTGTCCACCGTCTTCCCGCTGGTGTCGGTGAAGTCGACCTGCACCGCGTACGAGGCGGTGTCGAGGCCGCTGTTCTTGATCGTCACCACGACCGCGTGCAGCCCCCCGGTCCGGGCCCGCGGCACCCCGGTGATCGTGATGTCCCCGAGCGCGTTCCCGCCGTTCTCCAGCGAGCCCAGCACCTCCTGCGCCTTCTGCCGCGCCTCCGCGCCCTGCGCCGACACCGACGCCTCGAACGACGCCGCCGCGGCCGAGGCGGACTCGGCCGCCGCCGACACCGACGCCAGCGCCGACTCCGCCGCCGAGGCCAGCGCGGACGGCGGCTCCCCCGAGAACTGCGACGGCTCGGGCGCCGTGGTCAGCGTCGTGGCCGCCCCCGGCGAGGCGATCGACGGGTTGGTCGACGAGCTGCTGCACGCCGCCAGCACGCCCACCCCGCCCAGCACCGCCATGAACGCCACCACTCGTACCCCCACGCCGCACCGCAGCGGCAGTCCCTGAACTTCGCGCACCGAGGATCCCTCTCCCTGCTCACCACCTCGGGCCCGACGGCCCGCAGGACCCATGCTTTCGCAACACCCACCCCCCACGGCGAGCCGTACTGCCCCGTTCGAGTGGGGCGACGACCCCCGGCTCCCGGCTCGCACGGAAGGTCACATTCCGGTTGCATGCACACCATCTGCGAAAAGCCAGGCCGGACCAGGCGTCAGTGCCGCTAGGCTCCCTGCTGGCTGCCCCCGGCACATGCCGCCGGCAGTGACATCGTGCTGCGCGCCGGTCCGGGCGGCGCAGCCCCGGATCCGCTTGGGGGCGTTTCGTGCAGGAAATGGTCAAGGGCGCCAATGTCGGGCTGGCGACGCTCAGCGAGAGCGCCGACTCCGTCACCGTGAGCCTGGGCTGGAGCAGCCCCGGCGGTGACGGCGACGCCGACGTGTCCGTCCTGCTCTTGGCCGCGGACGGCAAGGTCCGGAGCAACGCCGACTTCTTCTTCTACAACAACCCGTCGGCCGAGGACGGCAGTGTCCAACTCCTCGGGCAGACCCCGGCCGAGGACGGCACGGAGGACCGGATCCAGCTCGACCTGACCGCCGTGCCCGCCGACGTCGAGCGGCTGGTGATCGCGGCCAGCCGTCACCGGCGCGCCGCCTTCGGCCAGTTGGACAACCTCCGGCTCGCCCTGGCCGACAGCACCGGTGAGCACCTGCTCGGCTTCGCCATCGGGGACGCGACGACGGAGAGCGCGTTCGTCTTCGGCGAGATCTACCGGCGCAACGACGAGTGGAAGTTCCGCGCCGTCGGCCAGGGCTACGACACCGGTCTGGCCGGGCTGGCCACCGACTTCGGCATCGGGATCGACGACGACGAGGGCCAGGAGGACGCCGAGCACGCCGAGCGGGCGGCCGACGAAGGCGCCGAAGCCCCTGCGGCCGTCCCCGAGCCGGCCACCGGGGCACCGGCGGAGCCGTCCGCCGCCAAGGTGCTGATCCCGCACCAGCCGTCGGCACCCGACGGGGCTCCGGCGACGCCCGAAGCGCCCAAGCGGCTGCGCACCGCACGGAAGAAGGTGACCCGTCCCAGGAGCCCGCGGCCGTCGCTGGCCGAGAACGACTCCTGGCGGTCGGCCCGGCTCTTCCCCGCCACCACCCTCAAGAGCGACCGCGAGCGCGAGGTGCGCGCCACCTCGGTCCTGCTGTCGGTGATGGCCCAGGTCCCGGAGTTCGGCCGCCGGCTCACCGCGGCGTTCGGCGCCCCGGCCGGCCGGATGGAGAACTTCACCGAGGTGTCGCTCCCGCACGGTGACTCCCCCAAGCGCCCCGACGGTGTCATCTGCGTCGAGCGGGCGGGGCGGCGCTGGACGGCCCTGGTGGAGAGCAAGACCAACGGCAATCCGCTGAAGGCGGAGCAGATCCAGGACTACATGGACATCGCGGCCCGCCGCGGCTACGAGGCGGTGATCACGCTCTCCAACGACGTCGCGCTGGAGGGGAGTCCGCTCGTCCCGGTCAAGATCGACGGACGCCGCAAGCACAAGGTGGCGCTCTGCCACCTGTCCTGGGCCGAGGTGACCTTCCACGCGAAGATGCTGATCCGGCACGAGGGCGTGGCCAACCCGGCGCACGGCTGGCTGCTGGAGGAACTGCTGCACTACCTCCAGCACGAGAACTCCGGCTGCCACGGCTTCCAGAACATGGGACCGGCCTGGGTCCCGGTCCGCAACGGCATCGACGACGAGACCCTGGTCGAGGGGGACGAGCGCGCCGTCCAGGTGGCCGAGAGCTGGGAGCGCCTCATCCGCCAGGTCTGCTTCCGGCTCGGCGGCGAACTCGGCGTCAAGGTGCTGCCCGTGCAGCGGTCCCGGCGCGGTGACGACCCGCAGGCCCGCCGCACCGCCCTCGCCGACCGGCTCTGCGCGGACGGCCGGCTCACCGCCGAGATCAGGATCGCCGACACCGCCGGCAACCTGGGGATCACGGCCGACCTGCGGCTGGGCAAGCTGCGCACCTCGATGGAGATCCCCGCCCCCGAGGCCGGCTACCCGCTCAGCTGGGTCAAGCGCCTGGTCCGCCAGCTCGCCGAGGCACCCGCCGACCTGCACGTCGAGACGCTGACCGACGGTGCGACCGCCGGCCCCCGGGGCACGCTGGAGAAGCTGCGGCCCGAGCCCGGCGACCTCCTGCCGAAGGACTCCTCGAAGATCACCGGGTTCCGGCTGTCCCTCTCGAAGACGATGGGCAACACCCGCGGCAACGCCGAGTCCGGCTTCATCCGCAGCGTCGACGCCGCCGTCGAGCGCTTCCACACCGGCGTGATCACCCACCTCGACCACCGGGCGGCACGCCGCGGGTAGCGGGCGCACAGTCACCGGCGGGGCCGGAGCCGCACCAAGCGGC
>NZ_JBEYVJ010000380.1:0-6297 GCF_040643935.1 Kitasatospora sp. NPDC047058
GGCCGGACTCGTCCGGCCCCCGCGCGGCCGGGCGGCCGGGCCCGGACCGCCGGCTGTCGGCGCTTCCACGCTCAGCCGTCGATCAGGGCCCGCCACTCGGCGACCTCGGCGGCGTCCACCGGCGACCGCCACCCGTCGGCACGGACCGCACCGCCGACGTGGAAGGCGTCGAAGCCCTCCGCCCGCAGCTCCTTCAGGTGCTCGGCCCGCAGGCCGCCGCCGACCAGGATCCGCTGCCCGTACCCGGGCTCGCCGGCCTTGCCCAGCTCGGCCAGCAGCGCCTCCCGGCCGGCGTCCACGCCGCCGGCCGCGCCGGAGGTGAGGAAGGTGTCCAGCCCGGGCAGCGCCCCGACGGCCGCACGGACGGCGGCCCGGTCGGCGCTGTGGTCGATCGCCCGGTGGAAGGTCCAGCGGCAGCCGGCCACCGCCTCGGCGACGGCGGTGGTGGCGGCGAGGTCCACCGACCCGTCGGCGGCCAGGAAGCCGAAGACGAACTCGTCGGCGCCCTCGGCCCGGAGGGCGGCGGCGCGGGCGCGCAGCTCGTCCAGGTCGCCGGGGGCGAAGCCGTCGCGGATGCGGAGCATGACGCGCAGCGGGAGGTCCACGGCGGCGCGGATCGCGGCGAAGTCCCCGACCGCCGGGGTGAGCCCGTCGGCGGCCATGTCCGTGACCAGTTCGAGCCGGTCGGCGCCGCCCGACTCGGCGGCCCGGGCGTCCTGGGGCGTCAGCGCGATGACTTCGAGAATTGGTCTAGACATGTGCACAGCCTGCCACATCGCACCGCCCCCGGCGACCCCCTGTGCCCCCACCCGGCGGCACCGCGCGCGGACAGCCGTACGGCCGGACGACCCGGTCCCACACCCGGGGTCGTCCGGCCGTACGAGAGGAGGCGAGGCCCCGGTCGTCCCGGCCCGAGCGGACTCAGGCCAGGCTCCGGTCACCTCCCGCCCCGGTCCGGGTGCGGCCCAGCGCCATGCCGAGCAGCACCAGCGCCGCCGCCGCGCCCAGTGCCCAGGGCAGCAGCCCCGACACCCCGCCGGCCACCTGCCAGAGCCGGAACAGGCTGAACATCAGGGTCAGCGGCAGCACCGCGAGCCCGACCGCCGCCGGCAGCAGCCGCCCGCGAGCCGCGAAGAGCAGCGCGAACAGCGGCACCAGCAGCAGCACCCCGGCCGTCGCGCCGTCCATCAGCACGAAGGAGCTGTAGAAGTCCTCCGCCCACAGCACCAGCCCGCCGCCGACCATCGCGGCCAGCACCGCGCCCCGCTCCCGCAGGCCCGGCCGCTCCAGCAGTTCCTGCGGCGCGAGCGCGAAGAGCACACCGGCGAACAGCGCCGGGGTCGCCTCGCTCGTCTCCAGGAAGACGAGCCAGGGGTCCCAGGAGTAGGCCGCGGCCCACCAGGCCGCCCCCCACAGGCCGACGAACGCCACGGCGAGCGCCGCGTACCGGGCGAGCCGCCACCGGCCGGCCAGCACGGCGGCGACCAGCAGCAACGGCACGAACACCTGACCGAGGAACCCCAGGTAAAAGGGCACCTGGGTGAACCGGTCCGGCAGATCCCACATCGAGACCCAGGCCGAGTGGGCCGCCTCGTACCCGCCCCGGGTCAGGCCCAGCCCCGCGATCGCCCCGGCGATCAGCGGCGCGGCGAGCGCGAGCAGCCGTCCGGCGGTGGAGGTGGCGGTCAGGCCGGTGCGCATGCGCAGCCCGTACGCCCCGAGGTCGAGCGCCTCGCGGGCGGTGGCGAGCCTGCCGGACTCGGCGGTGGAGTCGGCGAAGACGGCGGTCAGTTCGTCGCCGCGCTCGCGCCGGTAGCGGGCCGGGTAGAGCCGGAGCGCGGCGCGCAGCGCCACCGGCTCCCCCACCACCCCGGGAAATGCCTGAGTCGTCATGCGAAAGCCCCCCTGACCTTCGTGAATGCGAGCTTGGCCGACCCGGCGGCGGGCCGGACGACGACCGGACGGACGGCCGCCAGCCGGCGCTGGGCCTCCTCGGCGACGGCGCGCAGCCGTTCCGCCTCGGTGGCCAGCGCGCCCCGGCCGCCCTCGGTGAGCGCGTAGGTGCGCCGGGCGCGGCCGTCGACGACCTCTTCGGCCGCGACCTCGATCAGGCCCTGCTGGAGCAGCCGGTCGAGGGCGCCGTACAGCGTGCCGGTGCGCATCTTCACCCGGCCGTCGGAGATCGCGGCGATCTCCTGGATGAGCGCGTAGCCGTGCCTGGGCGCATCGGCCAGCGCGGTGAGCAGGAGCAGCGTCGGCTCCTGCATGGCTCGCTCTGTCATGGGACTACATATATCGTCAAACTGCATATGCCGCCAGCGGAACCGCCGAACGTCACGAAAACCGCCGATCCGCAGGCCCGCCGCCGGGGAGCCGCCAGAATGTGCCCATGCCGAAGACGTCCGCCGCCGCACCCGCCGACCTGCTCGCCGACTGGGCCGCCCTGCTGCGGCGCTGCGGCGCCACCGCCGACCCCGAGCCGTACGGCCGCGACCTGCTGGGCCGCTGGGCCGAGCCGCAGCGCCGCTACCACACCACCGACCACCTGCGGGCGGTGCTCGGCCACGTCGACGCGCTCGCCGGGCACGCCGCCGACCCGGACGCCGTCCGGCTGGCCGCCTGGTTCCACGACGCGGTCTACCGCCCGGACCGCTCCGAGAACGAGGAGCGCAGCGCCGCCCTCGCCGTCCGGGCGCTCACCGAGGCCGGACTGCCCGGGCCGCGGGTCGCCGAGGTCGCCCGGCTGGTCCGGCTCACCGTCACCCACCATCCCGAGCCCGGCGACCGGGACGGCGAGGTGCTGTGCGACGCCGACCTGGCCGTCCTCGGCGGCACCCCGGAGGCCTACGCCCGGTACGCGGCCGCCGTCCGCGAGGAGTACGCCTTCGTCCCCGAGCCGGACTTCCGGGCCGGCCGCGCCGCCGTCCTGCGGCAGCTGCTGGCGCTCCCCGCGCTCTACCGCACCCACGCCGCCCGGGGGAGCTTCGACGCCCCCGCCCGCACCAACCTGGCCGCCGAGCTCGGCACGCTCGAAGGCTGACCCGCCGGGCGCAGCGGGCCCGCCGGGATCAGGTGAGCCGGCCGACGGGCGCGACGACCGCGCCCTCCTTGCCGCAGACCCAGTGCGGCTCCGGCCCCAGCTCGGGCTCGACGCTGAGCGCGTGCGGGTCGCCCTCGGCGGCGCAGGCGGCGCAGAGCGGCCAGCGGCCGTACGCCTCCAGCAGCGCGTCCTGGACGTCCTGCGCGACCAGCCCGAGCACGTACTCGGTACCGTCCGGCCACTGCTCCAGCCACCAGCGGCGGTGCGTGACGGCCGTCTCGACCAGCGACACCACCGCGGCGTCCGCCACGTCCCGCGCGGTCAGGTCGGCCAGGATCAGCGCCCGCGCCTGGTGCAGGGCGGTCTCGATGTCATCTGCGGAAGCCATCCGCCCATTCTCCCGCACAACGCCGCACGGGCGGCTCCCCGAGGGGAACCGCCCGTGCGAGCGAAGACTTGACCGATCCGGCGAGGGATCAGAAGTCCATGTCACCGCCCGGCATGCCGCCGCCGGCGGCCGCAGCGGCCTTCTCCGGCTTGTCGGCGATGACGGCCTCGGTGGTGAGGAACAGCGCCGCGATGGAGGCGGCGTTCTGCAGCGCGGAGCGGGTGACCTTGGCCGGGTCGATGATGCCCTCGGCGACCAGGTCGACGTACTCGTTGGTGGCGGCGTTCAGGCCGTGACCGGCGGGGAGGTTGCGCACCTTCTCCACCACGACGCCGCCCTCGAGGCCGGAGTTGGTCGCGATCTGCTTGATCGGGGCCTCCAGCGCGACCTTGACGATGTTGGCACCGGTGGCCTCGTCGCCGTCGAGCTCCAGCTTGTCGAACGCGACACCGGCCTGCAGCAGGGCGACGCCACCACCGGCGACGATGCCCTCCTCGACGGCGGCCTTGGCGTTGCGGACGGCGTCCTCGATGCGGTGCTTGCGCTCCTTGAGCTCCACCTCGGTGGCCGCGCCGGCCTTGATGACGGCCACGCCGCCGGCCAGCTTGGCGAGGCGCTCCTGGAGCTTCTCGCGGTCGTAGTCCGAGTCGCTGTTCTCGATCTCGGCGCGGATCTGGTTCACGCGGCCCGCGACCTGCTCGCTGTCGCCGCCACCGTCGACGATGGTGGTCTCGTCCTTGGTGATGACCACCTTGCGGGCGGTGCCCAGCAGGTCGATGCCGGCGTTCTCCAGCTTGAGGCCGACCTCCTCGGAGATCACGGTGCCACCGGTGAGGATGGCGATGTCGCCGAGCATGGCCTTGCGGCGGTCGCCGAAGCCCGGGGCCTTGACGGCGACGGACTTGAAGGTGCCGCGGATCTTGTTCACGACCAGGGTCGACAGGGCCTCGCCCTCGACGTCCTCGGCGATGATGACGAGCGGCTTGCCGCTCTGCATGACCTTCTCCAGCAGCGGGAGCAGGTCCTTGACCGAGCCGATCTTGGAGTTGGCGATGAGGATGTACGGGTCCTCGAAGGTCGCCTCCATGCGCTCCAGGTCGGTGGCGAAGTAGGCGGAGATGTAGCCCTTGTCGAAGCGCATGCCCTCGGTGAGCTCGAGCTCCAGGCCGAAGGTGTTGCTCTCCTCGACGGTGATGACGCCTTCCTTGCCGACCTTGTCCATGGCCTCGGCGATGAGCTCGCCGATCTGGGTGTCGGCGGCCGAGATGGAGGCGGTGGAGGCGATCTGCTCCTTGGTCTCCACGTCCTTGGCCTGAGCCAGCAGCTGGTCGGAGACGGCGGCGACGGCCTTCTCGATGCCGCGCTTCAGGGCCATCGGGTTGGCGCCGGCGGCGACGTTGCGCAGACCCTCGCGGACGAGCGCCTGGGCCAGCACGGTGGCGGTGGTGGTGCCGTCACCCGCGACGTCGTCGGTCTTCTTGGCGACCTCCTTGACGAGCTCCGCGCCGATCTTCTCGTAGGGGTCCTCGAGCTCGATCTCCTTGGCGATGGAGACACCGTCGTTGGTGATCGTGGGGGCGCCCCACTTCTTCTCCAGCACGACGTTGCGGCCCTTGGGGCCGAGCGTGACCTTCACTGCGTCGGCGAGCTGGTTCATGCCACGCTCAAGGCCGCGGCGAGCTTCCTCATCAAAGGCGATGATCTTGGCCATCAGAAGTGGTCCTCCGGGACACGGTCGACTGCTCGGACCAAGGGGTGCCCGCGACGGACGGCCCTGGTGTGCGGGGGTCCTTTCCCCTACCGCTCCCGGGGGCCTCACCGACCCGGTCCGCTGTCACTCTCACGCTGTGAGTGCTAACGCCAATGATTAGCACTCCGGGTAGGCGAGTGCAAGCCCAATCGCCAACCCGCGAGCCGCGGCGGCCGCCCCGGCGGACACGGCGAGGGGCCCGCACGACGGGTGTCGTGCGGGCCCCTCGCCAAGCAGGAGGTGCACCAGCCGGTGGGCCGAGCAGGACTCCAGGGTGTCGGAAAGGTCAGACCGCCGCGCGGACCATGTCCGCCTGCGGGCCCTTCTGCCCCTGAGAGATCTCGAACTCGACCCGCTGGCCCTCCTCAAGGGTGCGGTAGCCGTCCATCTGGATCGCGCTGTAGTGGACGAAGACGTCCGCACCACCGTCGACCGCGATGAAGCCGTAGCCCTTCTCCGCGTTGAACCACTTGACGGTGCCCTGAGCCATTCCGAACTCCCCTAGTGCTGTGCTGGCCCTTCACGCGCCCGCAGGTCGCGGGCCCGGGTCTGGTTTGAGGCCGGCCCGGGGAACCCCCCCTGGGCACAGCCGTGCACGCCGCAATCCCCGCCGGAAGCACCGGACGGCGTCCGGTGCGGGGGCGATTGCGTCGACCGCGGCTGAATGTATCCGTATCGACGCCCTCTGCAACAGGGCCAGCCGCCGGGAATTCCCTTGGGGTGCCAAGGGACAGGACGGACCAAATGGTCGTAAAGTCCCGCAATTCACGCCGGACATAGCGGACGAATTACTCAGATCCCCTCAAGAATTCTGACACCGGCCTGACATGTTTCCGGGCCGCGCACCCGGCGCGGGTCTCAGCGGCCGGACGGACACCGGCGGCGGGGGCCCCGGCGTGGGGCCGGGGGGAAAGGGCGGGACGGATTCGAGTACCGGTACGAGGGAGGGGGAGCCTCTTCCCGGCCGAGCGACACTCTACTCCGAGCGGACCGGAAAATATTCCCGCCGAAATGCGGGTAGCCGCCCGCGGGCACGCGACCGAGCCCGCAGCGACCCCGTCCACCAGGCTGCCCAGCCCGGACACCAGCTCCTCGCGGCCGCCACCGACCTGGTCGAGG
>NZ_JBEYVJ010000381.1:0-6269 GCF_040643935.1 Kitasatospora sp. NPDC047058
GCGGGGCGCCCGCCCCCCCCCGCCCCCGCGGCCGAGCAGGCCGAGGAGAACCCGCTCGCCCGCCGCAAGGGCCTGCTGGTGGCGGCCGGTGCCGGCCTCCTCGCCGTCACCGTCGGCCTGGCGTACGCGGTGACGCCCTCCGGCGAGCCGAGCCACCAGGCGCAGCCGGCGCCGTCCACCTCGCTGGCGCCCGCGCCGGTCGACCCGACCACGCCGGCGCCGCCGAGCCCGAGCGCGCCGCCGTCCACCAGCGACGCCCCGAGCCCGACGGCCACCCGGACGGCCAAGCCGAGCCCGACCCGGACGGCGGCCCCGACCGCCGCGGCCACCACCCAGGCCCCGGCCGCTCCCCCGGCGCCGGCCACCCCGCCGCCCGCGCCGGCGCCGACACCCACCCCGACGCCCACGCCCACCCCGACCCCGACGGCCACCCCGACGGTGCGGGTGCTCCAGCTGAACATGACCGGGCCCGACGTGAAGGACATGCAGCAGCGCCTGTGGGCCGCCGAATGCGGACTCGTCGACAAGTCGATCGTCACCGGCACCTTCGACTACTGGACCCAGACGGTGCTGAACGACTACCAGCGCTACAACCGGATCAAGGGCGAGAACAACGTCTACGGGCCCAAGACCCGGGCCGCCCTGGAGTCCGACCAGGGCTGCTGAGCCGCCGTCAGCCGGTGATCGCCTGGAAGATGCTCGCCCCGGCCATCAGCACCATCACGCCGGCCGCCACCCGGATGATCATCTTCATCGGGACGTGCTTCAGCAGCTTCTGCCCGCCGACGATGGCGATCCCGGCGACGGAGCAGAGCGCCAGCCAGGCGCCGATGCCGACGGCCAGCGGGTCGGCGTACTTGGCGGCCAGGTTGGCGGTCATGATCTGGGTGAGGTCGCCGAACTCGGCGATCGCGACGACCACGAAGCTCGCGCCCGCGACCTTCCAGAAGCTGTTGGCGGACGGCTCCTTGGCGGCGTGACCGTCGTCCTCCCCGCCGCCGTGGAAGAGCAGCATGGCGGCGCCGGCCAGGAACAGCACCCCGGTGACGAGCTCCACCCAGCGGTGCGGCAGCAGCGAGAGCAGGTGGCCGGCCACCAGGGCGATGCCCACCTGGAGGGCGAAGGCGGCGGCGATGCCGGCGAACACGTGGCTCGCGCGGTACTTGGCGCCGAGCATCAGGCTGGCCAGGGCGGTCTTGTCCGGCAGTTCGGCCAGGAAGACGATGCCGAAAGTGATCGCGGCGACAGTCAGGCTCATCGGGGGTTCGGTTCCCTCGGTCGGGCTGCCCGGCCGCGGCAGCTCCATCAGGGGTCGCTCCGGCCCGACAGCACTGGTTGGAATTCACAGCACTGCGGCCGAAGGTCTCGCCGGCACGCCGGTGACGACGCGTGCCCCGGGCGCCGGGCCCCGCGCGGGGGCCAGTATGTCGACGGTCCGGTGGAGGGCTACTCCCCTTCAACGCCGCCAAGCCTACCCGACGCCGCCGGGGACCCGCCCGGCGTCCACCAGCCCGCGGGCGACCAGCTCCAACACCACCACGATCGCCACCGACTCCACCGCCAGCAGCGCGACCAGCACGAAGAGCTGCACCGCACCCGCCTGGGCGGGGGTCGCGCCGCCGAGCAGCATGCCGACGAAGGCGCCGGGCAGGGTGACCAGGCCCACCGTCCGGGTCTGGTCGAGGGCCGGGACGAGCGAGGTCGCGGCGGCGGTGCGGCAGATCTCCAGCCGGGCGTCCCGCTCCTCGAAGCCGAGCGCGAGTGCCGCCTCCACCTCGCCGTGGCGCTGCCGCAGCTCGTCCAGGGCCCGTCGGCCGGCCAGCGAGGTGGCGGTCAGCGCACCGCCGATCAGGATGCCGGCGACCGGGATGACCGAGAGGCCCTCGGGCGGCAGCAGTCCGACGGCGAGCAGCAGTGCGAGCACCGGGAGCACCCCGGTGGCGATCGGCGCGGCCGCCCAGGCCCAGCCCGGCCCGGAGGTGATCCGCCGCCCGGCGGTCCGGACCGCGACCGCGAACATCAACAGCACGAACAGCGCCGACCACCAGAGCGAGCCGACCACCCAGGTGATCACCAGTGCGACGGCGGTCAGCTGCACCGCCGCGCGCAGCCCGGCCCGGAGCACGGCGTGCCCGTGGCCGAGCAGGCCGCGCCCGGCCACCGCCACCGCGGCGGCCAGCAGGACGGCGGTGACCACCCCGAGCAGCGGGGTGACCGGCAGCAGCTGGCCGCCCTGGGCCGCGAGCGGCACCGGGGTCAGATCCAGCTGGTGAACCACATCCGGTCCTGCCAGGAGGACATCGGGATCACCTCCGCGGTGTAGAGGGGGTGGAAGAAGGCGAAGCAGCCCATGATCGCCAGCACGATGATCCCGGCCCCGGCCGCGCCGAACCGGCGCCGCTCGGGCGAGCAGCCCTCCGGCCCGAGCATGGCGCCGAGCATCTGGGCGACGGCCAGGCAGAGGAACGGCACCAGCACGACCATGTAGAAGGAGAAGACGGTCCGCTCCTGGTACTGGAACCACGGCAGGTAGACCCCGGCGACACCGCAGAGCACCGCGCCGGAGCGCCAGTCCCGGCGGAAGAACCAGCGCCAGAGCAGGTAGACCAGGGCGAAGCAGGCCGTCCACCAGAGCAGCGGGGTGCCGAGGCCGAGGATCTGCGCCGCGCAGCCGCCGGAGGCGGTGCAGCCGCGCTGGCCGTTCGGCACCTGCTCCCAGTACATGGAGACCGGGCGGCCCTGGACCAGCCAGCTGAACGGGTTGGACTGGTAGGTGTGCGGGGTGCTCAGCCCGGTGTTGAAGTCGTACATCTGCGAGTGGTAGTGCCAGAGGCTGCGCAGCGGCGCGGGCACCCAGGTCATCGGGACCTGCGGGAGCGGGATGCCGAGGAAGCTGTCCGGGGAGAGACCGGCCCGGTCGTCGGCCCAGTGCCGGTCGTACCCGCCGTTGTTGCCGCCGGTGGCGAGCCAGCCGCCCCAGGCGCCGACGTACACCACGAGGGCCGAGCCGACCATGGCGAACAGGGCGGGCAGCGCGTCCCGGCGCAGCATCGAGCGCCAGGGGCGGCGGGCACCGGCCCAGCGGCGGCCGGACTGGTCCCAGAGCACGGTGAGCAGGCCGAAGGCGGCGAGCACCATGACGCCGTTCCACTTGACCCCGCAGGCCGCGCCGAGGAACACCCCGGCGGCGATCCGCCAGGGGCGCCACCCGAGCCGGATCCGGTCCCCGTCCGGGCCGGTGCCCTCGCGGGCGGCGGCCAGCCGGGCGCGGGTGCGGTCGCGGTCGATCAGCAGGCTGCCGAAGGCGGCGAGGACGAAGAACATCTGGATGCCGTCCAGCAGGCCGACCCGGCTCATCACCAGCTGGAGCCCGTCGACGGACATCAGCAGGGCGGCGGTGCAGCCGAGCAGGGTCGAGCCGAACAGGCGGCGGCCGATCCGGGCCAGCATCAGCACGCTGACGGTGCCGAGCAGCGCGGTCATGAACCGCCAGCCGAAGGGGTTCAGTCCGAAGGCCGCCTCGCCGATCGAGATCACCCACTTGCCGAGCGGCGGGTGGGCGATGAACTCGGGCGCGGAGAGGAGCGGGATCTGCTGCGGGACGGCCAGGATGTCGGTGTTGGCGCTGTCCGGCCAGGTGCCCTCGTAGCCCAGCTTCAGCAGCGACCAGGCGTCCTTGGGGTAGTACGTCTCGTCGAAGACGAAGGCGTTGGGGTAGCCGAGGTTCCAGAACCGGAGCAGGCCGGCGAAGACCGCCACGGCGATCGGCCCGAGCCACCCGGACCAGTCGGCCGCCCGGCGCACCAGCCCCCGCGGCGCCGGTGCGGGGGCTGCGGGGGCTGGTGGTGCGGGTGGGTGCGTGAGCGCCGCTTGCGTCATAGCCTCGCCGTTCGCCTGTCTCGCCTGTGCCGGCCGGGGCCGGGCGGTCAACAGCCACTGACACTATGTGCCGGTGGTCGCGAATCCAAGCGCGACGGGCGCCGTCCAGGTGACCCGGACGGCGCAGTTCGCACGCTGTCCAGCGCGGTCCCGGGCGGCCCCCGGGCCGTCGCGCCGGACGGTCCGGGACCACCCGGGAGGGGCTCAGGCCGCGGTCTGCAGCTCCCGGACCGGGAGGGTGACGCGGTGGACCACGGCCGGGGCCGCGTTGTCCTGCGCCGCCGTGAGGTACGGCCGCAGCTTCACGGCCAGGACGACGATCAGCAGGGTGCAGCCGGCCATCGCCGCGAGGTAGAGCGGCCAGGTGCCGGAGCCGACCAGCAGCACACCGACGGCCGGGCCGACCGCGACCGCGATCTGCTTCACCAGGGCGTAGCCGGCGTTGTAGGTGCCGAGCAGCCGGGCCGGGGCGAGATCGGCGACCATCGGGCCCATGGTGGGCGCGAGCAGCGACTCGCCGACCCCGAACAGGGCGTAGATCGAGACGATCGCGACCGTGGCGGCCATGGTCTCGGTCCGGATCAGGCCGGCGACCAGCGCCATCGTCCAGGCGCCCAGCCAGACCAGGCCGGCCGCGGCCATCGCGGTGGTGCGGCGGCGACGGGCGGTGACCCGCACCATGAACATCTGCAGCACCACGATGGTCAGCGCGTTGGCGCCGATGGCGATGCCCAGGGTGGAGGGCGCGGTGCCGACGGTGTCGGTGGCGAAGGCCGCGACGCCGGACTCGAACTGGCCGTAGCAGGTGAAGAAGATCAGGCCGGCGAGCAGGGAGAGCCGGAGCATCGCCTTGTCGGCGACCAGCGCGCGCAGGCCCTGCGGGCCGTCGGTCTTCTCCTGGACGACGGTCAGCGGGGCGGCCGGGATCCGCGCCGTGCCGGTGACCAGGGCGAGGCCCAGGAAGGTCGCCGCCTCGATGGTGAACAGCCGGGTCAGGCTGGCCGGGTCGGCGACGTCGACGATCTGGCCGCCGACCAGCGCGCCGATGCCCATGCCCAGGTTGACCAGGGTGAACTGCAGCGCGAAGGCGTGTGCGCGGGTCGCCGCGGTCGAGCAGCGGACGATCATCGTGGCGAGCGCCGGCTGGCAGGTGGTGACACCCGCGCCGAACAGGAAGGAGGAGACCAGCAGGGCCGGGGTGCCGGTGGCGTGGCCGAAGGCGAACGCGCCGGTGGCGGCGAGCGCCGCACCGGCCAGCAGCACCGGGCGCGGTCCGTACCGGTCGATGCCGCGGCCGGTGAACGGCAGCACGGCGAGCGCGGCCAGCGCGAAGACGGTGAAGACCATCCCGGCGGCCAGCGAGCCCAGGCCCCGCACCTGGTCCACGTACACGAACATGTACGGCATCGTGAATCCGCTGCCGAACGCACTGAGCGCGTTGCCGATCTGGACGCGGCGCAGCGGGCCGCCCGTCCCGTGCTGCTGCCTCTGCTGCTTCACCGTGCCGGTCACCGTGCACACCCCTTCACTGAGTCTCTCCGGGCTCCCGCCCAGGGTTTCGCTGGATACTCTTAAGTCCGGAAGATTTAAGAGCTAAAGTCTGACGCCCTAAAGTCTTAGCATCACAAGAGTGCGGAGTCAAAGGCTTAAGGGGTGCACCCCGCGTGCGACACTGGTCCGCATGACTGCAGAGAAGCCGGTGCCGGCCACCTCCCGCGAGCTGGGCATCGCCGAGCAGGTGGCCGTCTACCAGCGGGAATTCCCCACGGTGGACCCGCAGGTGGAGACCATCGTGCAGACGCTCTCCCGGGTGGCCCGGCGGATGGGCGTCGCCTACGACCGGCAGCTCACTGTGCTCGGAATCACCTCCGCCGAGTGGGAGGTGCTCAAGGCCCTGGTGGTCTCCGGCAGCCCCTACCGGCTGGGCCCGGGCGAGCTGGCCAAGCGGCTCGGGCTCACCCCGGCCGCGATGACCCACCGGATCGACCGGATGGTCGCCGAGGACCTGGTCACCCGGGAGCGGGACGAGGCCAACCGGGTCCGGGTGATCATCGAGCTGACCGAGAACGGCCGCGACAAGTGGCTGGAGTCGATGCGGATGGCCGCCGTCTTTGAGGAGGAGCTGCTCCAGGACCTCGTCGGCGAGGACCGCGCGGTGCTCTCCGGCATGCTGGCCCGCATGCTGCGGCGGATCGAGGGCACCCAGCCGGACGCCCTCGGCCGCACCGACGACCTGGCCTGAACCGGGGCCGTCCGGCGGACACCCCGACGGTCGGACGCGGGCGGGGACGGGGACGGGGACGGGCGCGAACGACGGGGCGGGGCGGGGGCGGGGGCAGAAGGGGGGGGGGGCCCGCCCGCCGGGCGGGGGGGGGGTGGGGGGCGCCGCC
>NZ_JBEYVJ010000382.1:0-6266 GCF_040643935.1 Kitasatospora sp. NPDC047058
TGGATCTCGAACGGCTCCCCGATGATGTCGCCGACCGTCATGCGCGGGTTCAGCGAGGTGTACGGGTCCTGGAACACCATCTGGATGTTCCGGCGCACCGCCTTCAGCCCGGCGCCGGAGAGCCGGGTGATGTCCTCGCCCTTGAACAGCACCTGGCCGGAGGTGGCCCGCTCCAGGTTCATCAGCACCTTGGCCAGCGTGGACTTCCCGCAGCCGGACTCCCCGACGATGCCGAGCGTCTCCCCCTTCTGCAGGCCGAAGGAGACGCCGTCCACCGCCTTCACCGCGCCGACCTGCTTCTTGAGGACGATCCCCTGGGTCAGCGGGTAGTGCTTGACCAGGTCCTTCACCTCCACGATGGGCTCAGCCATGGAGGGTCTCCTTCCAGAAGTGGCAGGCGCTGCGGCGGCCCGGCAGGTCCTCCCCGTCGGCGCCCAGCACCGGGACCAGCCGCGGGAGTTCGGCCCGGCAGCGGTCCTCCGCCCGGTCGCAGCGGGGGTTGAACGCGCAGCCCTGCGGGATCCGCAGCAGGCTCGGCGGCAGGCCCTGGATGGCGTAGAGGTTCTGGCCCTTCTGGTCCAGCCGGGGGATCGAGTTGAGCAGGCCGCGGGTGTACGGGTGGGCCGGGCGCGCGTACAGGTCGTGCACCGGGGCCGTCTCGACGATCCGGCCGGCGTACATCACGGCGATCTTGTCCGCGACGTCGGCCACCACGCCGAGGTCGTGGGTGATCAGGATCAGCCCCATGTTGAACTCGGCCTGCAACTCGGCGAGGAGGTCCATCACCTGGGCCTGGACGGTGACGTCCAGCGCGGTGGTGGGCTCGTCCGCGATGATCAGGTCCGGCTCCAGGGCCAGCGCCATGGCGATCATGATGCGCTGGCGCATACCGCCGGAGAACTGGTGCGGGTAGTCGCCGACGCGCTGCCTGGCGGCGGGGATGCGCACCCGCTCCATCAGCTCGACGGCCTTCTCCTTGGCCTCCTTGCGCGAGGCACCCTGGTGCACCCGGAACATCTCGCCGAGCTGGAACCCCACGCTGAGCACCGGGTTGAGCGAGGACAGCGCGTCCTGGAAGATCATCGCGATCTTCCGGCCGCGCACCGCCCGGCGCGCCTTGGGGCTCATGGTGAGCAGGTCCTGCCCCCGGAACCGGATCGCGCCCGCGGTGATCTTCCCCGGCGGCATGTCCAGGATGCCCATGATCGCCTGCGCGGTCACCGACTTGCCCGAGCCGGACTCGCCCAGCACGGCCAGCGTCTCCCCAGCCGACACCGCGTAGCTCACGCCGTTGACGGCCTTGGCGACGCCGTCCCGGGTGTGGAACTCGATGTGCAGGTCGTCGACCTCCAGCAGCGGGGTGCCGGGTGCCAGGTTCTCCCGGCGGCCGGCCGCCACCTCCACCGCGCCCTGGCGCGGCACCGCGTCCTTCGACAACCCCGACGGCTTCGTCACGTCACTCATCGTCCGCGGCCCTCCTCAGCGCAGCTTCGGGTCGAGGGCGTCGCGGACCGCGTCGCCCAGCATGATGAAGGCCAGCACGGTGACGCTCAGCACGGCGGCCGGGAAGAGCAGCACGTGGGGGGCGGTCAGGAAGCGGGCCTGGGCGTCGCTGATCATCAGGCCCCAGGAGATCGCCGGGGACTGGATGCCGATGCCCAGGTACGACAGCGCGGCCTCGGCGCCGATGTAGACGCCCAGGTTGATGGTCGAGACCACGATCACCGGGGCGACCGCGTTCGGCAGGATGTGCCGGCTGACGATCCGCCCGGTGCCGGCGCCGAGCGCCCTGGCCGCGACGACGTAGTCGTTGTGCTTGTTGGAGAGCACCGCCGAGCGCATCAACCGGTAGATCTGCGGCCAGCCGAGCACGGCCATCACCGCGGAGACCGTCCAGGCGTTCCCCTTGCCCCAGGTGGACATGATCAGCATGCCGCCGAGCAGCAGCGGGATGGCGAAGAAGATCTCGGTGACCCGGGAGAGCGTGCTGTCCCAGAGCCCGCCGGTCCAGCCGGCCCAGAGGCCGAACGCGCCGCCGACCGCGACCACCAGGCTGGTGGTCAGGATGCCGACGATGATCGAGTTCCGGGCGCCCCAGACGGCGCGGGTGTACACGTCGCAGCCCTGGACGTCGAAGCCGAACCAGTGCTCCGCGCTGGGCCGCTTCAGCGAGTCGTTCAGGTTGCAGAAGCCCGCCGAGGACGGGTCCCCGTCGGTGAACAGCTGCGGGGCGATGGCGAGCGCCACCATGAAGACCACCAGGAACCCGCCGATCAGGAACAGCGGGTTGCGCCGCAGGTCGTACCAAGCGTCGGTCCAGAGGCTGGCGACCCGCTCGCCGCCCTTGGCCCCGCCCGCCGCCGGGGCGGCCGCACCGCCCGCGGCCGGCCCGGAGCCCGCCTGCCCCGGGATCGCCACCGTCGTGTTCTCGCTCTTCGTGGGCTCACTCATAGCGGATCCTCGGGTCCAGGACGGCGTACAGCAGGTCGACGACCAGGTTGGCGAACAGGTAGACCAGCACCAGGGCGCTCACGATGCCCACCACGATGGTCCGTTCGCGCAGGTAGACGGACTGGAACAGCTGGTGCCCGACCCCGGGGATGTTGAAGATGCCCTCGGTGATCACCGCCCCGCCCATCAGTCCGCCGAGGTCCATGCCGAGGAAGGTGACGATCGGGATGAGCGCGTTGCGCAGCCCGTGCCGGACCACCACCCGGAACGGGCTGAGCCCCTTGGCCACCGCCGTCCGCACGTAGTCGGCGCGCATCACCTCGATCAGGCTGGTCCGGGTGAGCCGGGCGACGTACGCCAGCGAGGTGGAGGCCAGCACGAAGGCCGGCATCAGGTAGGACCGGAAGCCCGCCTCCTCGTTGAAGGAGACCGGGAAGAAGTCGAAGCCGTAGTCGGTGTTGAGTTTGACCCCGAGCACGAGTTGGAGCACGAAGCCGATCACGAAGGTCGGGATGGAGATGACCATCAGGGTCGAGATCAGCACCAGGTTGTCGATGAACCGGCCCCGCCGCAGGGCGGCGACCACACCGGCGGTGATGGCCACCACCATCTCGATGACCAGCGCGGTCACCGCCAGGTTGATGGTGTACGGGAAGGCGTTCGTCATGACGTCGACGACCTCGTTGCCGCGGTAGTCCTCGCCGAAATCGCCCTTGAACAGACCCACCAGGTAGTCCCAGTACTGGACGAAGAACGGGTCGTCCAGGTGGTACCGGTCCCGCAGGACCGCCACCACGGTGGGATCGGCCCGCTTCTCACCGGCCAGTGCCGTAATGGGGTCACCAGGCAGCAGGAAGACCAGTGCGTAGATCAGGAACGTCGCGCCGAGGATCACAGGTATGGCCTGGATGATCCGGCGGACCACATAGCGGCCCATGGGGCCTCCTCGTGGCTCGGGGCACGCCGGTGGCGGGCGGCGCGGGGATTGCCCGCGCCGCCCGTCAGGACGTACCGGTCAGCTGGTGCGCGGTCAGGCCAGCTCGACGTTGGCGAGGTCGATGCGGTTCTGGGCGTCGATCACCACGTTCTTGACGTCCTTGGTGTAGGCCGCGGACGACATGTAGGTGTAGATCGGGATGTACGGAACTTCCTTGATCAGGATGTCGTCGGCCTGCTGGTAGAGCTTGATGCCCTCGGCCTCGGTCTTCGCGCTGTCGGCCTTGGCGAGCAGGGCCTCGAAGTCCTCGTTGACGTAGCCGCCGTAGTTGGAACCGTTCTCGATCGCGACCTTGGAGAAGATCGGGCGCAGGTAGTCCTCGATCGACGGGTAGTCCATCGACCAGGCCGACCGGAAGGCGCCCTGGTACTGCTTGGCGCCGAGGGCGTTGAGGATCGCGCCGAACTTCTCGAACGGCTTGAAGGTGACCTCGATGCCGAGGTTGTTCTTCAGCTGGTTGCCGACGGCCTCGATCCACTCCTTGTGGCCGCCGTCCGCGTTGTAGCCGATCTCCAGGGTGTTCCCGGGCAGGCCGCCGGCCTGGGTGAACAGCTCCTTGGCCTTCGCCGGGTTGTACTTCACGGTGTCGCCGAGCGCGCCCTGCCGGTATCCCGGAATGATCGGGCTGATGAAGTCGTCGGCGGGCTTGCGGGTGCCCGAGAAGATGGTCTTGGTGATCGCCTCGCGGTCGATCGCCATCGAGATCGCCTTGCGGAGGTCCGGCTTTGCGAACGCCGGGTTGGTCGCGATCGGGAATCCGAGGTAACCGACGCCGGATTCCGGCTTGTAGATGTAGCGGTCACCGAACTCCTGCGCAACGGTCGCCATCGCCGAGACCGGGAGCTTGTTGGTGATCTGGATGTTGTTCGCGCGGAGGTCGTTGTACGCGGTTTCCAGCTTGTCGTAAATCTTGAAGGTGACGGAATCCAGCTTCGCCTTTCCGTCGGCCGCCGGGAAGTTCTCGTACCGCTTGACCTTGATCTGCTTGTTGTGCTCCCACTTGCCGTCCATCTGGAACGGGCCGTCACCGATCGGCGCCTCCTCGAAGGCCTTCGGGTCGGTGAAGAACGCCTTCGGCAGCGGGTAGAAGGCGGTGTAGCCGAGCATGGTCTTGAACTGCGAGAACGGCGCCTTGAGGGTGACCGTGAAGGTCTTGTCGTCGACGACCTTGAGGCCCTTGAGCTCCTTGGCGCTGGGCTTCTTGTCCTTGCCCGGGGCCAGCTCCTCGGAGCCGAGGATCTTGTCGTAGAACGGGAGGCCCTCGGCGGCGTTGTCCTGGTTGGCGCCCCAGTTCCAGGCGTCGACGAAGTTCTGCGCGACGACCTTCTCGCCGTTGTGGAAGGTGTAGCCGTCCTTGAGCTTGATCGTCCAGACGGTCGCGTCCGGGCTCTCGATCGACTCGGCGACGCGCAGCTGGGGCGAGTTGTCCTTGTGGTCGTAGTCGACCAGGCCGGCGAAGAGCGCCGAGAGGACGTGGGCACCCTCGGACTCGGCGGTGTTCTGCGGCACCAGGCCATGCTGCGGCTCACCCGACTCGATGCTGATCGAGCCGCCCTTCTTCCCGGATCCGCCGTTCGCGCCCTCCGTGGACTTCTTGCCGCCGCCGGTGCTGCAGGCGGAGATCGCGAGCGCCGTGCACGCCGCCAGCGCGGTCCAACGCATCGTCTTGGTGAGCCTCATTCAACTGCTCCTCGTTTTAGGGGCTTACGAACGAACGGCGCCCCGCCACTCGGTGTGCCGGGCATGGCGAGGGTCGACATCTCAGGGCCGATCCGCACAGTTGGCGAGGTGACCACTGATACGCGCAGAGCAACTATCGATCACCCGACCCCTCCGACGGAATCCACGTCACATCTCTTTTCAATTACATGCTCAGACCAAGTCGTGACAATGCTCGCCAAATTCCGGCATAACGCTTCCGGAGCCCTCGATTCCGATTTCCGGATAGCGGACAATATTCGCCGGTATCCGATGCTTTACGGAGCGTAATGATCAAATCGGGCCATGGAATTCCGGTGTTTCCGCAGGACAACGCGAAGGCGCGCCCTCCGGTTGGAGGACGCGCCCCGGGCTCGGGATGCGGACGGTGGTGTCAATCGCTTTCCGGCGCGGCCGGCGGCGGGCCGTCCCCGGTAGGCCCTTCGGCCGCCGGGCCCTCCGGCGCCGGGCCCTCCGCTGCCGGCCCCGGCGGGGTCCTCTGCCCCATGTCGCGCTCCGCCGCGCCCTGCTCGATCTCGCGCTCCGCCGCGAAGTGACACGCCGACTCGTGCCGGGCGAGCCCGTCCAGCCAGGACGGTGCGGCCAGCAGCGGGACCTCCACCGCGCAGCGCTCCTGCGCCTTCCAGCAGCGGGTGCGGAAGCGGCAGCCGGACGGCGGGTTGGCCGGCGAGGGCACGTCTCCGGTGAGCACGATCCGGTCGCGGGCCTCGCGCGCCGTCGGGTCCGGCACCGGAACGGCCGAAAGCAGGGCCTGGGTGTACGGGTGCGTCGCGTGCTCGTAGATCTCCAGATCGGAGCCGACCTCGACCATCTTGCCGAGGTACATCACCCCTACCCGGTCGGAGATGTGCCGGACGATGGAGAGGTCGTGCGCGATGAACATGTACGAGAGGTTGAACTCGCTCTGCAGCTGCTCCAGCAGGTTGATCACCTGCGCCTGGACGGAGACGTCCAGGGCGGAGACCGGCTCGTCGCAGATGATGATCTCGGGCTTGAGCGCGAGGCCGCGGGCGATGCCGATGCGCTGGCGCTGGCCGCCGGAGAACTGGTGCGGGTACCGGTTGATGTACTCCGGGTTCAGGCCGACGACGTCCAGCAG
>NZ_JBEYVJ010000383.1:0-6200 GCF_040643935.1 Kitasatospora sp. NPDC047058
CGCCGGTGCCCCCGCGGTCCGTCAGGCGTCGCGAGCCAGCCGGCGGCCCTGCTCCAGGAAGGCCACGGTGCCGCCGGCGCCGCCGAGTTCACGGATCGTCCGGGTGGCGCCGAACGGCGCGTTCCAGAACGCGCCCTGCCGCGGGGTGTGCGGGCCGACGTACGCGTACGGCTCCGGCTGGAAGGCGTCACCGGGCGAGATGCCGTAGTTCACCTCGTCCGCGGTCACCCCGATGTCGAAGTGCTCGGGCCAGATCACCGGCTCCGCGTCCGGGAACAGCGCGCGCAGGGCGGCGTCGCCGAGTGCGAAGCAGTGTGCGAGCCAACGGGCGGCGGACGGGTCCGCGTCGACCACGTGCTCGCCGGCGGCGCCCGACCCGTCCTGGTACAGCCCGGCGGGAGCGCCGACCGTGATCCCGAGGGCCGCACCGAGTGCGGTGCAGGTCGTCCCTTCGAGGGACAGCACCTGCCCGGCCGCGACCAGCTCCGCGCCGATCACCCGCAGCCGCGGCTCGGCGGAGGTGGCGAAGCCGCCCGCGCAGGCGCGCAGCCGGATCGTGCCGCTGTCCCGGTACTGCGGCCCCGCCAGGACCAGCTCGGCCACCACGTGCAGGGCCCGGCGGGTGCGTACGAGCGTCTCGGTGTCCATGCGGGCATGGTCGCAGACGGGGCGCCCGTACGCGGTCACCCGGGGAACGTGGCGGCGCGGCTCACCGGCTCTCGGGCGCGGCCGTCAGCGCGCGGCGCTCCTGCAGCCAACGGTCGCTCAGGTGCGCCCACACGTCCTGGTAGGCGTCGAAGACCGGCCGGAGCCGGTCGTGCGTGAGCTCGTCGGCGGGCGTCGAGGCGATCAGGTACTCGAGGTCGTCGGCGAGGCGCCGGAACCGGTACTGGGTCTCCTCCATCAGGACCCACCGCGACCGCCAGTTGAAGAACGACTCGACGGCTCCCAGCAGGGTGACCAGCGCCACCAGGGCGAAGCCCAGGCCGGCCCAGAAGTCCAGGTCCTGCAGGCCGAGGATGATCGTCGAGGCGGCGGACAGCGCGAGGGTCAGCACCTTCAGGGCCGAGGAGGCCCGGCGGAAACGCTTCTTCCTCGCGCGGGCGTACGCGCCGCCCTCCCGGATCTTCTCCAGGAGGTGCCCGGCCGTGTCCGCCGGAGCCGGCCCCGCACCCACGAGCCCGCCAGTTCCCATCTCTCCCCCGCCTCTTCCACCGTGCGCAACACCTGCGACTCCGGACCGTAGGCTCTCACGCCGCACACCCGTTCGGTGAACGGCGGGGGAAGGACCGCGGCGGTCCGCAGGCGGGGGTCCGAAGACGGGCCCTACGCTGGAGGCATGGGCGAGTTCGACGCGTTCACAGGCCTGCTGGACTACCCGGTGTACGTGGTGACCGCTCCCGGGCCGCCGCCGGCGGGGTGCCTGGTGGGGTTCGGGGGGCAGTGCTCCATCGACCCGGCGCGGTTCGTCGTGTGGATCTCCAAGGCGAACCACACCTACGACGCGGCTCTCGCGGCCGACGCGCTGGGCGTCCACCTGCTGCCGCACGGACACGGCCTGGCCGAACTGTTCGGCGGCCGGAGCGGCGACGACACCGACAAGTTCGCCCGGGTGGACTGGCACCACGGGCCGTACGGGGTGCCGGTGCTCGCGGACGCGGCGGCGTGGTTCGTCGGCCGGGTCATCGACTGCGCGGACTGGGGCGACCACACCGGCCTGTTGCTGGCGCCGGCGGCCGTCGGTGCCCCGCCCACGGGCGCGGCCCCGGTGCTGTCCTACCGGGACGTCTCCGGCATCGACGCCGGCCACCCCGCTTGAACCCCGCCCGAACTCCGCCCGGTCCCTGTCGATCCGGCCGCCCACCCGGTCCGGGCCCGACCCCTTATTGCCTCTATGATGCACTTGCATCTGATACGCAAGAAGGAGCTGTGGCCGATGACGGGGTCGCCGGTGGTGCTGGGCATCGAGTCGTCCTGTGACGAGACCGGCGCCGGCCTGGTGCGCGACGGCGTCCTCCTCGGCCAGGCGGTGGCCTCGTCCATGGACGAGCACGCCCGCTTCGGCGGGGTGGTGCCGGAGATCGCCGCCCGCGCGCACGTGCACTCCATGGCGCCGGTCGTCCGGGAGGCACTGGACCGGGCCGGGCTCACCCTGGCCGACGTCGGTGCCGTCGCCGTCACCGCCGGACCGGGCCTGTCCGGGGCGCTCCAGGTCGGGCTCGCCGCCGCCAAGGGCTACGCCTTCTCGCTCGGCGTCCCGCTCTACGGCGTGCACCACCTGGCCGGGCACGTCGCCGCCGCCACCCTCGACGGCGGTCCGCTGCCCGACCCCTGCATCGTCCTGATCGTCTCCGGCGGGCACACCTCGCTGCTGCTCGTCCGCGACCTCGCCCGGGACCCGGTCCTCCACCTCGGCGACACCCTCGACGACGCCGCCGGCGAGTGCTTCGACAAGGTCGCCCGCGTCCTGGGACTCCCCTACCCCGGCGGCCCCGCCATCGACCGGGCGGCCCGCGACGGGAACCCCCGGGCCGTCCGCCTCCCCCGCCCGCTCAGCGGACCCCACGACCCGCCGTACGCGTTCTCCTTCTCCGGTCTCAAGACCGCCGCCGCCCGCTGGGTCGAGGCGCAGCGCGCCGCCGGCAGCGAGCCGCACGTCCCCGACGCGGCCGCCGCCCTCCAGGAGGCCATCGCCGACACGCTCACCCGCAAGGCCGTCCGCGCCTGCACCGACCACGGCATCGGCACCCTGGTGGTGGTCGGCGGCGTCGCCGCCAACTCCCGCATCCGCGCCCTCACCGAGCAACGCTGCGCCGCCGCCGGGATCGCCCTGCGGGTGCCGCCGCTGCGGCTCTGCACCGACAACGGCACGATGATCGCCGCGCTCGGCGACCTGCTCGTCCGCGCCGGCGCCGAACCCTCCCCGATGAACCTCACGGTCGACCCGTCCGCCCCGCTCGCGTACGCAACGCTCAGCCCGCTCACCCCGGCCCGCGTCGCATGACCGCGGTGACCGTGGGCCGGGTGGAGCCGGCCGCGCTGCTCGGCCGGGCGCCGACGTCCGCGAGGTGTACGCGCAGGCCTTCGGCCGGCCGCCGTGGAACGAACCCGCCCACACGGCCGACGAGTTCCTGGTCCGGCTGGGCCGGGACGCCGGCCGGCCGGGGTTCACGGCGGCCGCCGCCCACCGCACCGACGGCCGGCTCGTCGGATTCGCCACGGCCTGGACCACGCCGGAGCCCTTCCCCTCCGAAGGCTCCTACCGCCATGCCGGCGCAGGCCTCGGCGCGCACGGCACCCGCGAACTGCTGGGCGGGGCCCTGAAGGTCGACGAACTGGCGGTCCGCCCCGACCACGCCGGCCAGGGCCTCGGCACGGCCCTGCTGGACGCGGTGGGCGCGGACGCGCCCGGCGGCCGGGTCTGGCTGTTCACCACGGCGGCCGCGGGCGGGCCGCTGGACTTCTACCTGCGGCACGGCTGGCGCCCGGTCACCCGCCCGGCGCCGCACCCCGACGGCGTGGTCGTGCTGCTCGGCCCCCATCACCCCGGCGCACCGGCGGCCGCCCTCCGGGAGGCGGCACGCGGGGCCGCGTGGTAGTCCCCCCGCGTGCCGTCCGGAAGGCACTGATGGCGTCCTGACGCCCCGTCCGGCTCGCGGCAGGGTGCGGGCGCTCCTCCGTCCGGGTGAACCGCCTGGTCGCCGCCCCGTGCGCGGCCGAGGATGACGGCATGGGTATCGACGGCTCCGGCGCCGGACTGCTGGTGGTGAACGTGCGCGTCTTCGACGGGCTCGGCGAGGAGGCGGTGCCGGGGCACGTCCGCATCGAGCGGGACAGGATCACGGAGGTGGTGCTCGGCAACCCCTTCCCGCGCACCCTCCGGGGGGCGACGGTCATCGACGGCCGGGGCCGCACGCTCATCCCCGGGCTCACCGACGCGCACGTCCACCTGTTCGCGATCGGCAGCACCATGGCGGACCTTCAGCACGGGCCGAGCGGCACCGTCTACTACCAGGCCCTCGCCGCCGCCCGCGACATGCTGATGCGCGGCTTCACCACGGTGCGGGACCTGGCCGGCGACACCGAGCCGCTGCGGCGGGCCATCGACCGCGGGCTGTTCCCGGGCCCGCGGATCTACCCGAGCCAGGCGGCCGTCTCCCAGACCTCCGGCCACGGCGACTTCGGGAGCGTCCACGACACCCCGACCGCCCTGGGCGGGCCGCAGGCCCGGACCGAACAGATCGGGTTCACCCGGGTGGCCGACGGGCCGGAGCGGGTCCTGGCGGCGGTGCGCGAGCAGCTGAGGAAGGGCGCCGCACAGATCAAGCTGATGGCCGGCGGCGGCGTCGCCTCCGAGTTCGACCCGCTGGACGTGCTGCAGTTCACCCCTGCCGAACTGGAGGCGGCGGTCGCCGCGGCCTCCGACTGGGGCACCTACGTGACCGTGCACGTCTACACCTCCGAGGGCGTGCGCCGCGCGGTGGAGGCCGGGGTGCGCTGCATCGAGCACGGGCACCTCACCGACGAGGACACCATCCGCTTCCTCGCCGAGCGGAACGTGTGGCTGAGCACCCAGCCGTTCGAGGCCGACGACCACCACTACGCCTCGCCGGAGAGCGACCGCAAGAACCGCGAGGTGTGTGCGGGCGTCGACCGCACCTTCGGCTGGGCCCGCGAGCACGGCGTCCGGCTGGCCTTCGGCACCGACCTGGTGCTCGACCCCGGGAAGGCCCACCGGCAGACCGAGATGCTCGTCCGGCTCGGCAAGTACCTCCGCCCGGTCGAGGCCCTGCGGATGGCCACCTCCGGCAACGCGGAACTGTTCCGCCTGTCCGGCCGCCGCGACCCCTACCGCGCGGCGCCGCTCGGGGTCGTCGTTCCGGGCGCCTGGGCCGACCTCCTGGTCGTCGACGGCGACCCGACCACCGACCTGTCCGTCCTCGCCGAGCCCGAACGCAACCTGCACCTCATCGTCAAGGACGGCGTCGTCCACAGGAACGAGCTCGGCTGACCCCGCCCCGTCACCGGCCGCGAGGCGGGGATCGGGCCGGTCAGGGGTGGCGGAGGGCCTCGGTGAGGCGGTTGGCCGCCTCGACGACGACCTGGGAGACGTGGGCCCCGGGGTGGCGGGTGAGGCGTTCGATCGGGCCGGAGACGGAGACGGCGGCCACGACCCGGTTCGACGGGCCCCGGACGGGCGCGGAGACGGAGACCACCCCGGGCTCGCGTTCACCGGCGGACTGGGCCCAGCCGCGGCGCCGCACGCCGCTCAGGGCGGTGGCGGTGAACCGGGCGCCCTGGAGGCCGCGGTGGAGCCGCTCGGGCTCCTCCCAGGCGAGCAGGATCTGGGCGGCGGAGCCGGCCTTCATGGGCAGGGTGACGCCGACGGGGACGGTGTCGCGCAGGCCGGAGAGCCGCTCGGCGGCGGCCACGCAGATGCGGACCTCGCCCTGGCGGCGGTAGAGCTGTGCGCTCTCTCCGGTGACGTCGCGCAGGTGCGTGAGAACCGAGCCGGCGGCGGCCAGCAGCCGGTCCTCGCCGGCGGCCGCCGAGAGCTCCGCGAGCCGCGGGCCGAGGACGAACCGGCCCTGGAGGTCCCTGCCGACCAGGCGGTGGTGTTCCAGTGCGACGGCGAGCCGGTGGGCGGTGGGCCGTGCCAGGCCGGTGGCGGCGACGAGTCCGGCCAGGGTGGTGGGTCCGGCCTCCAGGGTGCCGAGGATCGAGGTGGCCTTGTCGAGCACGCCGACGCCGCTCGTGGTCTCCATGGATGGGTACTCCAGTCTCGAACTCCCGTGAGCGGCGGGTGGGTTCCGCCCAGGGAGGCTCCCCGCGGGGAGCGGGGGGTGGTCAGCGAGGACGGGCCGGAGAAGTCGGCCGGATGCCTGCGCCGGGCACGAGACGGGTACGCGGAAGGGCCGGGGCGGGAAGCGCCCGGGCGAAGGACAGCACAGAGAGCACCGTGTCTCCTCATCTTTCCCGCGCCACGTTGGCGACAGGCCGGAGTTGGCACTGATCCCGGACGGCACGGCGCGTACTTCGCACGCCGGATCGACCGGGGAGTTGCCGGGGCTTCGTAGGGCCGGTCCCTCCACCCCTCTGGATGATTCGCGAGGAACCATACAAGATTCCCCGGGCGGCCCGCCAAACGTCCCCCGGTCCTGCCTCGCGGACGGGCGCGGTCCGGCCGGCGGCGCCGACGG
>NZ_JBEYVJ010000384.1:0-6195 GCF_040643935.1 Kitasatospora sp. NPDC047058
TACAGCGTCTTCACGTCCAGGCAGCCCGAGTGCCCGAACGGGCTGGAGCCGGTGAAGCGGATCAGGTACCAGTAGAGGAACTGCCAGTCGTAGCCGCGATGCAGCTCCAGGCGGTCGCCCAGGACTCCGTGGTCGCGCTCGGGGCCACCGACCGGGACACCCTCAACGCCTGGCGGGACTTCACCTGGTACCTGAGCCGGGCCGGCGACCTCGACGGCGCGATCCGGCTGCTCACCTCGGTGACCGAGGACATGCGGCTCGCCCTGGGCCAAGCCGACCCGGACACCCTCGCCGCCCGGTACCACCTGACCTGGTGCATCGGCGAGAGCGGCGAGACGGTCAGCGCGATCCGCCGGCTCACCCAGCTGCTGCCGGACATGCACGCCGTCTGGGGCGGTCACGACGCGCGGGTGCTGAAGGCGCGGCACGACCTCGCGGTGTACGCGGCCAACCGGGGCGACCTGGACGGCGCCGTGCTCCAGCTGCGCACCCTGCTGCCGGACCTCGCCCGGGCGCTCGGCGAGCAGCACCCGACCACCGTGCAGGCCTGGCACGACCTGTCCGCCTACCAGCAGCGGCTGGCGCAGCCGGCCCGCCGCTCCCGCAGCGCGCGGAAGGTGCGGATCGGCCAGGCCGAGGCGCTGGTCCTGGTCCGGCGCCTGCTGGCCTGGGACTTCACCTCGGACCAGGAGGCCGACGCCTGCCTGACCGCGCTGGAGCGCGGTACCGGCATCAAGGGGGTCGGGGACTGGATCCTCTCCGCGCCGGACCACGTCACGGCCGAGGACCTGGTGGAGGAGATCTTCGGGCCGTGACGCCGTGACGCGGTGACGCGGACGCCGTGACGCCGTGACGCGGTGACGCGGTGACGCGGTGACCGGCCCTTCCGGAACCGGGGCCGTGTGTTCACCCGCCCGTCCGCCCCCGCCGCTATCGTGTCCCGGTCACGGTGAACACCGTTCGGATCCGGTGGACTTGGGGGCTGGGGGAGACATGAGGGCTGGGGAGGTGCTGGACGGCCGCTACCGGCTGGAGCGCAAGCTCGGCGCGGGCGGGTTCGGCGTGGTCTGGGCGGCGCACGACAGCAACATCGGACGGTCGGTCGCGGTGAAGGTGCTCTCGGAGGAGAAGGCGAGCGACGAGGAGGCGGTCGAGCGGTTCGTCCGGGAGGCGAAGACCGCCGGCAGCCTCTCCAACCCGCACATCGTCACCCTGCACGACTACGGCCGGGTGCAGCAGGGCGCCTGGTCCACCCACTACCTGGTGATGGAACTCGTGCACGGCCGGCCGCTGTCCGCCCTGCTCAGGGAGGGCACGCCGGACCTCGCGCTCTCGCTGAAGTGGATCCGGCAGGTCTGCAAGGCGCTGGACGCGGCGCACCGCTCGGGCGTGGTGCACCGCGACATCAAGCCGGAGAACATCATGATCGCCGACAGCGGCGAGGCGAAGGTGCTGGACTTCGGCATCGCCCGGCTGCTCACCCAGACCGGCGGCGGGCTCACCTCCACCGGCGTGGTCATCGGCACCCCGCCCTACCTGGCCCCCGAGTGCTGGTCCGGCGACCCGATCGACGGCCGCGCCGACCTGTACGCGCTCGGCGTGGTGCTCTTCCAACTCTGCACCGGGCAGCGGCCGTTCAACGCAGGGACGCCGGTCACCATGATGTACCAGCACCTGAACGACCCACCGCCGCCGATCCGCACCCCCGACCCGGCACTGGCCGTCCTGGTCCGCCGGCTGCTCGCCAAGAACCCGGCCGACCGGCCCGCCGACGCCGCCGAGGTCCGCCGCCGGCTGCGCGAGATCAAGGTCGGCGTCGAGGAGCCCAGCGCCGAGTCGCTGCGCCGGCGGGCCGACCAGGCCTGGCAGTACGGGGTGGAGGGCCGGCCGGGGGAGGCCGTCGAGATCCTCACCCGGCTGGTCCCGCAGCTCGCCCGGATCTGCGGCCCGGACGACCTCCGCACCCTGCGCACCTGCCACGACCTGGCCCTCTGGCTGGCCCGCGACGGCAGCCCGGGCGCCGCCGTGGCGCTGCTGGGCGAGCTGGAGCAGGCGCTCGCCGCCGAGCCGGACGCCCGCGCCGACGCGGTGCGCGACCTGGAGCGCTGGCGGCGCGAGCGCGACCGCAGCGGACCGGGCGCGCCCCGCACGCTGTCCCTGCGGCAGCTCCTCGACGGCGGACCGCAGCACGGCTGAGGCGCCGCCGACGGCCGGGCCGCCGCGCCGGGTCGTCGTGCCGGGCCGCCGTGCCGGGGCCCGCGACCGAGCCCGCCCCCGCGCCGGGGGCTGTCAACCGTACGGGCACCCGATTCGGCACGGTCGCCGCTTGTGGGAATTGATAGGAATTCGCCCACCGGAACACCCTGGTTCGCAGGTGGGAGGCGTTGATATACCTCGCAGGCAAGAGTCCGGGTGCGGTCTGCGGCCGCCCCGGCCAGCTGCGAAGAAACTGGTGGTGACGCTCAGATGAAGCTCCTCCGTGTCGGACCGCCGGGCGCCGAGCGTCCGGTCGTGCTGGGCCAGGACGGCACCGCGTACGACCTCTCCGGACGGGCCCGGGACATCGACGGCTCCTTCCTCGCCGGGCTCGACCCGGCCGCGCTGGCCCGTGACGTGGCGGCCGGTCTGCTGCCCGAGGCCGACCTCGCAGGGCGGAGAGTGGGCGCGCCGGTCGCCCGGCCCGGCAAGGTGGTCGGCATCGGGCTCAACTACCGCGACCACGCCGCCGAGGCCGGGGCGCCGATCCCGGAGGAGCCGGTGATCTTCCTCAAGCCCAGCTCCACCGTGGTCGGGCCGTACGACGAGGTGCTGGTGCCGCGCGGCGGCGAGAAGACCGACTACGAGGCCGAACTGGCGATCGTGATCGGCCGCACCGGCCGCTACCTGGAGGACCACGCGGCGGCGGCGGAGGTGATCGCCGGCTACGCCATCGCCAACGACGTCACCGAGCGCGCCTTCCAGTTCGAGCGCGGCGGCCAGTGGGACAAGGGCAAGTCGGCGGAGACCTTCACCCCGCTCGGGCCCTGGCTGGTCACCGCCGACGAGGTGGCGGACCCGCAGCGGCTGCCGCTGCGCCTATGGGTCAACGGCGAGCTGCGGCAGGACGGCTCCACCGCGCAGATGATCTTCCCGGTGCTGGAGATCGTCCGGTACGCCAGTCGGTTCATGGTGCTGGAGCCGGGCGACGTGATCGTCACCGGCACCCCGGCCGGGGTCACCCTGGGCCGCCCGGGCACCCCGTTCCTCGCCCCGGGGGACATCGTCGAGATCGAGATCGACGGGCTCGGCCGCCAGCGCCAGGTGCTCGGCAAGGCGTGACGCGCGGCATCGCTGCCGCCCCGGGCCCGTCCTGAGACGGCCCCGGCCCCGGGCACGGGGGCCGGGGTGGGGGTGCCTCCCCGCGGTGCGCCGTCAGGCGTCCGGAGCCAGCAGCGCGCGCAGCCGGGCCGCCCGGGAGTCGTCCGGGCCCTCCAGCGCCAGCAGGCCGGCCAGCACCTCCGCGGTCTGCGGGTCGCCGAGCGCCGTCGCCGCCGCCATCGCCACGAACTGGTCCACCAGCCAGTCCCGCAGCTCGGTCACCGGGACCGTCCGGTCCCCGTCCAGCCAGGTCAGCGAGGCGCCCTCGACCACCGCGATCCACGAGCGGACCAGCAGCGTCAGCCGGGCCCCGGCCTCCCGCACCCCCAGATGGCGCAGCGTCCGCTTGAGCGCCGCCCGCCGTACCTCGTCCACGATCGCCGACGTGCCCGCCGTCTCCACCACCGAACCGCCGCGCAGCAGCGCCGCGTAGCCCGCGTCGTGTTCGGCCACGAAGGCGAAGTAGCGGTCCAGCACGGCGGCCAGCTGCGCGGTCGGGGTGCCGGTCAGCGGCACGGTGAACCGGCTGGTCAGCTCCTCGGCCGCACTGCGCAGCGCGGCCTCGTACAGCTGCTGCTTGCCGCCCGCGAAGTAGCGGTACACCAGCGGCCGGGACGCTCCGGCGGCCTCCGCCACGTCGTCCAGGCCCACCTCCTCGGGGGCCCGCGCGGCGAACAGCTCCAGGGCCACCGCGATCAGCTGCTCCCGCCGCTGCTCCACCGGCAGCCGCCGGTATCCGGCGCGGCGCGGGCGGGCCTCGGAGGTGCTGGGGGCTGAGGCTGAGCTGGCGTCCATGGCGGTCAGCGTAACGGCCGTCCCGTCGTTCCGCCCCTGGCCTGCGGCGTACTTCTCGAACGGCCGTCCGTGCCCCGCCCCTTCACCTGATCGGGTGACCGCTTCCGGCCGGGGCGGGCCTGTCCCGGCCGGGGGAGCCGGTGGCCCGGCCGGGACGGGCGCGGTGCGCGCGCACCGGCCGGCCGGACGTCCCCGATCTGGCCGGTCCATGCCAGGGGAGGGGGGCTTGCAATCGGGCCCTGCCACGAAATGATGTCCGGATGGTTGAAGAACTGATCAGCTCCGACGGCACCACCCCGCGCCGTATCGCGGACGCCTACGTCAAGGCGCTCGCTTCGCTGGACCCGCTGACCGCGGTGTACCTGGGGCTCAACCCCGAGGACGACCGCCTGCCCGACCTCTCCCCGGCGGGCAACGAGGCGATCGCCGCCCTGGCCCGGCAGACCCTCGCCCGGCTCGCCGAGGCGGAGGAGGCCGGTGCGGCCGAGGACGAGGCCGAGCGCCGCTGCGCCCGGCTGCTGCGCGAGCGGCTCACCGCCGAACTCGCCGTCCACGACGCGGGGGAGGGCTTCCGCGCGATCCGCAACCTCGGTTCGCCGGTGCACAACCTGCGGGACGTCTTCATCCTGATGCCCACCGAGACCGAGCAGCAGTGGGAGCAGGCCGGCCGCCGGCTGGCCCGGGTGCCCGCCGCGCTGGAGCAGTACCGCGAGACGCTCGCCGAGGGCATCCGGCGCGGCCTGCTCTCCGGCCCCCGCCAGGTCGCCACCATGGTCGGGCAGCTGGAGGAGTGGGCGGAGGGGGAGCACCCCGGCGGCTGGTTCGGCGAGTTCGTCCGGCAGGCCCCCGAGTCGCTGCGTCCGGGCCTGGTCGAGCTCGCCCTCGCCGCCTCCGACGCGCTGGACCGGCTGCGCGAGTGGCTCGGCGACGAGTACGCCGCGGCCGCCGCCGACGCCCCGGACACCACCGGCCGCGAGCGCTACGGCCGCTGGGTCCGCTACTGGACCGGCGCCGACCTCGACCTCGACGAGGCGTACGGCTGGGCCTGGGAGGAGTTCCACGACCTGCTCGCCCAGATGAAGGCGGAGGCCGGGAAGGTGCTCCCCGGCGCCACCCCGATGGAGGCGATGAAGTGGCTGGAGAGCGACGGCCCGGCCATCGAGGGCGCCGAGGCCACCCGCGAGTACCTCCAGGGCCTGATGGACCAGGCGGTCAACGACCTCCAGGGCACCCACTTCGACCTGGCCGAGCCCGTCACCCGGGTCGAGTCGATGATCGCCCCGCCCGGCAGCGCCGCCGCGCCGTACTACACCGCCCCGTCGCTGGACTTCAGCCGCCCCGGGCGGACCTGGCTGCCGACCCTCGACCGGCAGAGCTTCCCGGTCTGGGACCTCGTCTCCACCTGGTACCACGAGGGCGTCCCCGGCCACCACCTCCAGCTCGCGCAGTGGAGCTACGTCGCCGACCGGCTCTCCACCTACCAGGTCAGCATCGGCGGGGTCAGCGCCAACCTGGAGGGCTGGGCGCTGTACGCGGAGCGCCTGATGGACGAGCTGGGCTACCTCACCGACCCCGGCCACCGGCTCGGCTACCTCAACGCCCAGATGATGCGCGCACTGCGGGTGATCGTGGACATCGGCATGCACGCCGGCCTGGAGTTCCCCGCCGACTCGCCGTACAAGCCGGGCGAGACGGTCCTGCCGGACTCCGCCCGGGAGTTCTTCGGCCTGTACTGCGGGCTGTCGGCCGAGTTCCTGGACAGCGAGCTGGTCCGCTACCTGGGCATGCCCGGCCAGGCGATCGGCTACAAGCTGGGCGAGCGCGCCTGGCTGCGCGGACGCGCGGCGGCCCGGGCGGCGCACGAGGCGCGCGGCGAGGCGTTCGACCTCAAGGCCTGGCACATGGCCGCCCTCTCGCAGGGCTCGCTGGGCCTGGACGACCTGGTCGCGGAGCTGGCCGCGCTGTAGCGGCGCCGGCCGCGCGACGGCGGGTCCCGGAGTGCCGGTATTCGGGTGCTCTTCGGCCGTTCTCCTTCGGGGCGCC
>NZ_JBEYVJ010000385.1:0-6167 GCF_040643935.1 Kitasatospora sp. NPDC047058
GCCCGCCACCGTAACGGCTGGGCCGCCGCGCGGCCCGGTGCGGCGGCCGGGTGGCCGACCGTGTCGGAAACCGTTGACCCCACGCCCACACGCCCCTCCGCCGCCGGCTAGGTGAGCGCGGAGAGCAGTCGCTGCTCCTTGGCGGGGACGATCCCCTGCCGGTGGGGTGCGCCCTGGCGCCCCTTGCGGCCATCGGCGTCGGTGTCCTCGGCCGGCCCGCGCTGCCGGAGCCAGGCCCAGGTGTCGCGTGCGGTCTCGGCGAACGGCCGGCAGCGCAGCCCGGCCGACTGCGCCCGGGTGGTGTCGGCGAGCCAGGCGCCCGCCAGCTCCGGCACGGCGGGTGCCCAGAGCGGCAGTTCCAGCCACGGCTGGACGCTGTCCGGGCCCTCGGCGAGCAGCGGGCCGTCCGGCACCCAGACCAGCTCGGCCCGCGGCCGGCCGTCGTCCGGCTCGCCGACCACCTCGCGACAGGTGGCCAGGAACTCCCCGAAGGTGACGTTCCCGGCCGGGGCCGTGGTGAGGTAGCGGCCGGTGTGCCCGGCGGCCGCAACGTCCACGCCGAACACCGCGAAGTCGCGGACGTCGATCACCTGCATCGCCCGCTCCGGATCGCCCGGTGCCAGGACCGGGCCGCCGCGGGCCATCCGCTCCAGCCACCAGGGCAGGCGGCCGCCGTTCTCGTACGGGCCGATCAGCATCCCGCTGTTCAGGATCAGCGTGCGCTCGGCGCCGAAGTACTCCTGCACCGCACGCTCGCAGCCGGCCTTGAGTGCGCTGCTGAACGGCTGGTCGGGCGGGGTGTCGGCGGGGCAGGGGTGCAGCGGCGAGTCCTCGGTGATCGCCTGGGCCGGCCAGTCGGCGAAGGCGTGCACGGAGGAGACGAAGGTGTAGTGGCCGGCGTGTTCGCGCAGCAGCCGCGCGGAGGCGGCGGCCTGGGCGGGCTGCTGGGCGGAGGTGTCGATGACGGCGTCCCAGTGCTGCCCCCGGACCAGCCGCTCCACGTCCCCGGCGGAGTCGCGTTCGCCGTGGACGGCCTCGACCCCGGGCAGGTCGGCGTGGGAGCGGCCGCGGTTGAAGGTGGTCACCTCGTGGCCCCGGCCGAGGGCTTCGGCGGCGAAGGCGCGTCCGAGGAACGATGAACCACCGAGCAGGAGGATCTTCATACCGACAAGGCTGCCTCAGCCGACTGCACCGCAAGCGCTCTTCTGCTGACGGCAGAGGTCCCGCCCCGAGCCCGCCCCCTGAGCCCCCCGAGCCCGCCCCCTGAGCCCGCCCCCCTGGGCCCCCGCGCCCGAGTCCCGCCCGAGCCCCCGCGCCCGAGTCCCGCCGCCACCCCGCCCCGGGCCCGATCGGTCGAGGTGCTGATCCCAGGGGGGCCGCATAGCATCCCCCTGTACCGATATGTCTGATTTGGGCAGAGCTCCGGCACTGGGGAGAGCGACAGCATGGTCAACCCGGCACTCGTGGACCCGGCCACCATCCGTGCGACCGCCGCCGAGGCCTGGGTCCGCGGCTACCCGATCCTGCAGAACTACCGCACCATGTACGCGCAGGCGGTGGACGACGCCGACCCGCGGTACGTCGGCGGCTTCGGCGTCTTCCGGCACTATCCGCAGCCCTTCACCCCGGCCAACACCGACGTCGTCACCCCCAACAACGACACCCCGTACTCCTGGGCCTGGCTCGACCTGCGCACCGAGCCGTGGGTGGTCTCCGTCCCTGCCGCCGGGGACCGCTACTACGTCCTCCCGCTGCACGAACTCGACACCGTGTACGCCGGGTTCATCGGCACCCGGGCCACCGGCGGGGAGGCCGGCGACTACCTGGTGGCCGGTCCCGGCTGGCAGGGCGAGGTGCCCGGGGGCGTCAAGGGCGTCATCCGCACCGCCACCCACCTGGTCGGCATCGTCGGCCGCACCTGCCTGGCCGGAAGCGCGCCCGAGGCCGTCGAGGAGCTGAAGGAGGTCCAGCAGCAGTACCGGCTGCGCCCGCTGCACGAGTACGCCGGTACTGCGGCGCCGGAACCCGCCCCGCACCCGGTCTGGCCGGTCTGGCGCGACGAGGTGATGGACACCCTCGAGTTCTTCGGCTTCCTGGACTTCCTGCTGGGCTTCTTCCCCGGGCCGGCCGCCGAGGCGGACCTGCGCGGCCGCCTGACCGACCTCGGCATCGACGGCCGCGGCGAGTTCGAGCCGGCCACGCTGCCGATCGGGGTCCGCACCGAGATCGAGCGCGGCATCGCCGACGGCCGGGCCGAACTGGACCGCGCCGCCGCAGAGACCACCGGCTCCAGCGGGATCTTCGGCACCCGCGAGCAGATCGGCACCGCCTACCTGAAGCAGGCCGTCGGCGCGATGAAGGGCCTGTACGGGCTGCCCGAGGCGGAGGCCTGGTACACCGGCTGGGAGACCGACAGCGAGGGCAACCGCCCGCCGAACGCCAGCGACCGCGACTACGTGCTCCGCTTCGCGCCGGACGGTCTGCCGCCCGCACGGTACTTCTGGTCGGCCACCCTGTACGCGCTCCCGGACCGCCTGCTGGTCGACAACCCCCTGGACCGCTACTCGATCGGCGACCGCACCCCCGGGCTGGTCCACGACGCGGACGGCGGCCTCACCCTGTACGTCCAGCACAAGCGGCCCGCCGACGCCCAGCACTCGGCCAACTGGCTGCCCGCGCCGGACGGCCCGTTCGTGGTGGTGATCCGGCTCTACGGCCCCGACGAGTCGGCCCTCGACGGCCGCTGGACGCTCCCTCCGCTCACCCCGCGCTGACCCGCCCGACCCCGCGCCGACCCCGACCCGCGTCGGCCCCGACCCGGGTGGCCCGCCCCGCCCCGCCCGCGTCGGCCCCACCCGACGCCGCCCGCCGCGAACCCCCGCCCGCACCCGGAAGAGGACCCCGATGAACCAGCCCGAGCTGGAGGCCCTGGCCGCCGACGCCTACGTCTACGGCTACCCGCTGGTCTCCGCCCTCACCATGGTCGAGCGCTTCACCGAGGGCGGCATCGGCACCCTGCCGGCGGCTCCGTTCAACCGGCTCGGCCACGCCACCCGGCTGGCCGGCCCGGAGGACCCGTTCGTCTCGGTCAACAACGACACCGTCTACTCGATCGCCCAGCTCGACCTCTCCGAGGGCCCGCAGGTGCTGCGCGTGCCGGACACCGCCGGGGCGTACCACGTGCTGCAGTTCGTCGGCGCGTGGACCGACAACTTCGCGTACGTCGGCCGGCGCGCCACCGGCACCGGTGCGCAGACCTGGCTGATCGTCCCGCCCGGCTGGCACGGCACCACCGCGGACCACGAGCACGTGATCGTCGCGCCGACCAGGGTGGCCACCATCGTCGGCCGCTTCGCCTGCACCGGTCCGGACGACCTGCCCCGGGTCAGGGCCCTCCAGGCCGGGCTGACGCTCGAACCGCTGGAGCCGGGCGGGCTGGCCGCCGGGCTGCCCGCACCGGACCCCGACGTGCCCGAACGGCTGGCGTTCTTCGAACGGCTCCGGGTCTGGATGGCGGCCTTCCCGCCCGCCGCACCGGACGTCGAGTACCAGCAGCGGTTCGCCCCGCTCGGCCTGCTCGACACCGGCCCCTCGCCGTACCGGGCCGCCGCGCCCGAGTGGACCCTCGCCCTGCTCAAGGGCCTGGCGGCCGGCCGGGAACGAGTCGAGGACGCCATCCGGCCGCCGGAGGACCATCCGGCGGGTGAGTGGCGTTCGGTGCTGCACCTGTTCGACTACAACGTCGACTTCCTCGGCCCCGGCACGCTCGACGACCCCGAGTGGCGCATCCCCGACCGCCGCGCCGCCTACCTCAGCCGGGCCGCCGCCGCCCGGACCGGCCTCTGGGGCGGTCACGCCTACGAGGCGCTGCACGCGATGACCCACGACGACGCCGACGGCCGCCCGCTCAGCGGGGAGCACCGCTACACGCTGCGCTTCGACCAGCCGCCGCCGGCCGGCGCCTTCTGGTCCGTCACCATGTACGACCTGCCGGAGTACCACCTGGTCGCGAACCCGATCGCCCGGTACTCGATCGGCGACCGGACCCCCGGCCTGGAGTACGGCGAGGACGGTTCGCTGACGCTGCGGATCCAGCACGACCGGCCCGCCGACCCGGCCGGGGCGGCGAACTGGCTGCCCGCCCCGGAGGGCGGGTTCCGCCCGGTCATCCGGCTCTACCAGCCGGAGCCGGCCGCCCTGGACGGCAGCTACCGGGTGCCGCCCATCCAGCGGAGCTGAGCCGCCCGCAGCCCCGCGACGGCCTGCGGGCACCGCGCCGCCGAGCGGGCGCGCACCGACGAAGGGACGCACGGATGGGCGACGCCGTCGGCCGGATGCTGGCCTCGGCCGTGGGGATCGCGATCAGCCCGCTGCCGCTGGTCGCGGTGATCCTGCTGCTGGCCACGCCGAGGGGGAGGGCCAACGGCGCCGCGTTCACGGCCGGCTGGGTGACGGCGCTGGCGGCCGTGGTCGCGGTGGTGGTGTCGGCCGGTTCGGGGCTGAGCGCCGGCGCGGCGGACCCGGCCTGGGCGTGGTGGCTGAAGCTGGCGTTGGGCGTGCTGTTCCTGCTGGTGGGGCTCAAGCAGTGGCGGGACCGCCCGCGTGCGGGCCACGTGCACGGCCCGCCCCGGTGGATGCGGGCGGTCGACCGCTTCACCCCGGGCCGGTCGGCCGGGCTGGGGGCGGTCCTGGTGGTGGCGAATCCGAAGAACCTGGTGCTGGCGGTCGGCGGCGCCGTCTCGATCGCGACCAGCACGGCCTCCGGCGGCGGCAAGGCGGTCGCGGCCGCGCTGATGGTGCTGATCGGCTCGCTCTGCGCGCTGCTGCCGCTGGCGGTCCACCTCTCCGGCGGTGACCGGTCGGCCCGGGTGCTGGGGGAGTGGAAGGCGTGGATGGCGGCGCACAACGCGGCGATCACGGTCGTGGTGCTGGTCGTCCTCGGCACGAAGTACGTCGGCGACGCGATCTCGGGCCTGACCGGCTGACACCCCGGTCGGCGCCCCCAACCGGACGCCCCTGGCGGACATCCGTGCCGGACGCCCTCTGCCGGACGCCCCGCCCGGCTCAGCGCGGCGACGCGGACCGGGCGCCGGCCGGAGCGGACCCGCGGCGCGGGGCCGGGGACGCGGGCGGGGCGGACGCCGGCGCGCTCGGCCCGGCGGAGGACGGTCCCGCCGTCGGCGAGCCCGTGCCACCGGGGGAGGGCGGCGGCGAGGACGGTGGCGAGGACGGCCCGCCCGTCGGCGTCCCGCCCGGCGAGGGCGACCCCGACCCAGTCGGCCCGGCCGTAGGACCGGCTGTCGGCCCGCCGGTCGGCCCGCCGGTCGGGCCCGTCGTCGGCCCGCCCGGCGGACCGGTGCTCGGACCGGTGCTCGGACCGGTGCTCGGACCGGTGCTCGGACCAGCCGTCGGCCCGTCCGTCGCACCGGCCGTCGGCTCGGCCGGGACCGAGGCGGAGCCGCCCCGGTGGTGCGGGCCGCCGTCCAGGGTGACCACCGCCTGCGAGGGCGGCAGCGCGATCCGGGCGGTCCAGTGCCCGGCCGGGGCGAGGTCCTCGTCGACGGTGACGATCACGGTGATCCGCTGGCCGGGGGCGAGCGTTCCGGCGTCCCGGCTGAGCCGGAGCCAGCCGGCGTCCACCTCGGCGTGCCAGCGGATCTCGGTGGTCCCGGAGTTGGTGAGGGTCAGCACGGTCCGGTTGCCGTACTCGCCCGCCTCGACGGTCAGCAGCCCGCCCGACGCGGGCACCCCGCCCCCGGCCCAGCCGCCCCCGGCCCCACCGTTTCCGGCCCAGCCGCCCCCGGCACCGCGGCCGGCCGCGGGCGCCGGCGCAGCGACCAGCGTCGGACTGCCGAGCGGTGTCGCGCCGTGCGCGGGGACGGGGATCGCCGGCCCCTGGAGCCCCGGAAGCAACGTTTCTGCAGTGATCGCCCCGGTCCCGGCCAGCTCCAGCCCGGCCACCACCGGAGCCGCCCCGACGGCGCCCACCGCGCCGCCGACCTGCCCGGCCTGCCCGTCGGCCGCCCCGGGCGCGCCCGCGGCCCGCCGGTCGTCCTCGACCCGGACCGAGGTCACAGCTTCAACGACGTGCTGCCGGGCTGGTTCCAGACCTACGTCGGCCTGGAGGAGGCCGCCGCACTGATCCGCACCTACGAAGTGCAGTTCAT
>NZ_JBEYVJ010000386.1:0-6166 GCF_040643935.1 Kitasatospora sp. NPDC047058
ATGTTTTCCGCCCCGTTTTCCGGAGCTTCATTCCCATCGGATTTGCTTTCCGCTTGTCCCCGCTCTCTCGCGGCGACTCCGGAACTGTACGGGGACCGGCCCGTCACATGCAAATCGCCCCCGCCCGGGGTCCGGGCGGGGGCGATGAGGCGATCGGAGCCGTCTGCTCAGCGGACCTCGGTGATCTCCGGGCCGCGCGCGAACGGGTCGAGCGCGTTGCCGCCGAAGCGGTTGTCGCCCTCGCCGGCGGCGGCTGCCCCGCCACCGTCGGCGACCATCTGCGCGTCCTCGGGGAGCTTCAGAACGATCGGGTCGCGGGGCGCCATCGGGCTCTCACCGCGGACGACGACCGTCTGCTGGAAGACCTGCTCCAGGATCCCGGCCATCTCGGGCTGCACGGCGGCCTGGCCCGAGATCACACCGCGGAGGAACCAGCGCGGCCCGTCGCACCCGACGAAGCGCACCAGCTGGACACCCTGGGTGCCGTCCGGCAGCTGTACGGGGACCTGGGCGCGGAGGTGCCAGCCGAGCGGGCCCTCCTCCTCCTCGATGAGGCCGCCCTGCGAGGTGATGCCGTTGGCGATCTCCTCGCGGACCTCGCTCCAGATGCCCTCGGACTTGGGGGCCGCGAAGGCCTGGAGCTGGATGGCACTGTTGCCGAGGACCAGGGTCGCGGCGACGATCGCGTCGCCGGCCACCTCGACACGCAGCTCCATGCCCTCGACACCGGGGACCAGCAGACCCCCGAGGTCCACCCGGCCCTCCTCCGGCTTCTCCAGCTCGGAGTAGTCCCAGGGACCGTCCGGACGCGGAGCCGGCGGCAGCCCGACCCGGTCGGCCGGGTCCAGCTCGGTCACGTTCTCGCTCTCGGCGGAACCTTCGACGTCATCGGCCGTCTCGTCGGCGCTGATGGCGTCGTCGGCGAGCTGCTCGACAGCGTCCTCGCTCTTCTGGCGACGACGGAACACGGTCACTGTCCTTCCCGGTCCAAGACCGATGCGAATACCTGCTCGGCTTCCTGCGAGGCCGCGGGCAGCCTAGACCGCGGCGTGGCCGCCGGTCGACCCGAACCCGCCCTCGGCTCGTGCCGACCCGGGCAGTTCGGCCACCTCGTGGAAGCGGGCCTTCTCGACCTGCTGGATGACCAGCTGGGCGATCCGGTCCCCGCGGCGGAAGCCGACCGCCTCGCGCGGGTCCAGGTTGACGACGATCACCTTGATCTCTCCACGGTACCCGGCATCGACCGTCCCCGGGGCGTTCACGAGGGCAACTCCGCAACGAGCTGCCAGCCCGGACCGGGGGTGGACGAACGCCGCGTAGCCGTCCGGCAGCGCGATGGCGATGCCGGTGGGCAGGACGGCGCGCTCGCCGGGGGCCAGCTCGGCGTCGACGGTGGTCCGCAGGTCGGCGCCGGCGTCGCCGGGCTGCGCGTACGCGGGCAGCGGCAGCTCGGCGTCGATGCGCCTGATCAGAACGTCGACGGGCGGGCGGGGGGTGCTGCTCAAGGGTTCACCTCAAAGGCTCGGGCGCGCTTCATCAGATCCGGGTCGTCGAGGACCTTCCCGATGTCCTCGGGACGACCGTGCTTGGTGAAGTGTTCCAGCTTCACCTCGATGAAGAGTGCCTGCGCCCTCACCGCGACCGGTCCGTCCGGGCCGCCGATCCGCGCCTCGCCGGCGCTGTAGATCTTGCGCCCGTGCACACCGGTGACCCAGGCGCGCACGTGCAGCAGGGAGCCGACCGGGACGGGGCAGAGGAAGTCGGTCTCCAGCCGGCCGGTGACGGCGGGGGCGTGCAGCATCCAGTTCAGCGTGCCGAGCGTCTCGTCCATCACGGTGGTCAGCAGGCCGCCGTGGGCCAGGCCGGGGCCGCCCTGGTGGACGTCGCGCACCAGGAGTTCGGCGGTGACGTCGAGCCCCTCGCCGGCCACCGCGTCGATCCGCAGGCCGCCGGGGTGCTGCGGGCCGCAGCCGAAGCAGTGCTCGTAGTGGGAGCCGAGCCGGGTGCCCGGGGCCGGGGCCTCGGGGGCGCGCGGCGGCAGGACGGCGTCCGGCGGCGGCGTGGTCGGCGGGAGCGGCATCGGCGTGGGGGCCGTCGGGGCGGACGGGGCCGGTGCGGTGCGCGGCGCCGTCACGGCGGACGGGGAGGCGGGGGCGGTGGAACCGGTCACGGCGCCCAACCCTACCGACCGGTAGCACGGGCGGGACCGGGGGTGCCGTCCCCGGGCGCCCGTTACGGCGACCACAATGGGGGCATGTACGACGAACGCCTCACCGTGCCGCGCTCCTGGTGGTTGCTCCCGGTCGCGATCGGGCTCACGCTCGCGTTGATCCTGCTGCGTCTCAGCGCGGTGGGCGCGCTGGTCGGGCTGGTGGTCGGCATCGCCGCCGGCGCGGCCGCGATCAGCAGCTACGGCTCCGCCCGGATCCGCGTGGTGCAGGGCTCGCTGGTCGCGGGCCAGGCCCGGATCCCGGTCGACGCCCTCGGCGCCGCGCACCCGCTCGGCCCCGCCGAGGCGGTGGCCTGGCGCGGCCGGGACGCGGACCCGCGCGCCTTCATGCTGCTGCGCAGCTACGTCCCGACCGCGCTGCGGATCGAGGTGAGCGACCCGGCCGACCCGACGCCGTACCTCTACCTGTCGACGCGGTCACCGATGAAGCTGGCCGAGGCGCTGGACGCGGCGCGCCGCGGCGCCCGCACCTGACGCGGGGCGCGCGACCCGCCCGGCACACGGGGCACGCCGGCCACAGGGCCCCGGAAAACGGAGAGGGACGGTTCCGCGGTGCGGGACCGTCCCTCTCTTCTCCGTACGGCACGAGGTGCCGCTCCGGGTGCGGCACGACGCGCGGTACAGGGTGTTGCGCTGGTGCTCCGTAACTCCGTAGTGCCGGTGCGTCCGCCTCGGCGGTCGCCGGAGCTGCCGTCCGGCCCCGCTGCCCGGGGCCGGAAGGGACGGTGTGCCGGTCTCGCTGGATGCGAGGCCCGGACCATGGCCGCCCTCGTTCTCAGGCGCCGCAGTCCCGGCAGATCGGGTTGCCGTTCTTCTCGCTGTACAGCTGGCTGCGGTGGTGCACCAGGAAGCAGCTCATGCAGGTGAACTCGTCGGCCTGGCGCGGCAGCACCCGGACGGAGAGCTCCTCGTTCGAGAGGTCCGCGCCGGGGAGCTCCAGGCCCTCGGCCGCCTCGAACTCGTCGACGTCGACCGAGCTGCCGGTCTTCTCGTTCCGCCGAGCCTTCAGTTCCTCGATGCTGTCCTCGTTGAGGTCGTCATCGGTCTTGCGTGGGGTGTCGTAGTCCGTTGCCATTTTTTCGCTCTCCCCCTCCGGGTTGTGCGGTGTGTGCGGTATCTCCAGCGCACGTAACGCATGGGGGGTCGGTCTTGTGCCCGACCCGAGGCGGAGATTTTGCCTTACTTCAAGCCCTGTTACTCAATCGACACTCAGCCAGGGGTCCGTTGGGGTGATCCGCTCGCGGGCGGGAGGCCTCACGCTGGGCCATCACCGGGCCGCGATCGGGGCCGCGCATCCGCCACGCACAGTGATCGGCGGCTACACGAACATCCGCCAATTCCCTTGCCCGCCATGGGTGCCCGCCCATCCGGCGGAGTCGCCCGGCCTGCCGCTTCCCTCACGGACGGCGACCGGGGCGCCGATCGCCATGATCACACTCCGGGGTCGGGCCGACCCGCACCGCGACACGGTGTGACCTTGCTCACGTTCCGAATCTTCCGGGGCAAACCGCGGAAAATCCACCCAAGCGGAGCGGCCGGATCCGTCGCCCGCGGTGCGCCGCGGTTCGTGTCCGGCCGCTTCCGGCGGGTGGTCGCGCGGCGGGTCCGGGGGCGGACGGCCCCGGACGCCCCGGGCGGGCCGCTACTGGGCGGCCTGCCGCGCGGCCCGGCGGGCCAGCAGGGCGGCCTGGCGCTCGTCGAACCTGGTCGCCTGCGCGTCCAGCCCGCCGAGGAAGACGCCGAGCTCGTCCTGGGCCCGCAGGCCCTCCGGACCGAGGCCGGTGATCTCCATGACCCTGAGGTGGCGCAGCACCGGCTGCAGCACGTCGTCGTGGTGGATGCGCAGGTTGTAGACGCCGCCGATGGCGATCTGGGCGGCGGCCCGCTCGAAGCCGGGGATGCCGTGGCCGGGCATCCGGAAGTCGGTGACCACGTCGGCGATGGCCCGCATGGCCTGGTCGGGGGCGATCTCCAGCGCGGCCTTCAGCAGGTTCCGGTAGAAGACCATGTGCAGGTTCTCGTCGTTCGCGATCTTCGCGAGCAGCTGGTCGCAGAGCGGGTCGCCGGCGTGGTGGCCGGTGTTGCGGTGCGAGATGCGGGTGGCGAGCTCCTGGAACGCCACGTAGGCCACCGAGTGCAGCATGCTGTGCGCGTTGTCGGACTCGAAGCCCTCCGACATGTGGCTCATCCGGGCCCGCTCCAGCTCGTTCGGGTCGACGGCCCGGGTGGCGAGCAGGAAGTCGCGGATGGCTATGCCGTGCCGCCCCTCCTCGGCGGTCCAGCGGTGCACCCAGGTGCCCCAGGCGCCCTCGCGGCCGAACATGGTCGCGATCTCGTGGTGGTAGCTGGGGAGGTTGTCCTCGGTGAGCAGGTTGACCACCAGCGAGACCCGGCCGAGCGGGGTCACCTGGGACTGCTCCACGGACCAGGCCTCGCCGCCCAGCACGCCGTCGAAGTCGCGGCCCTGGCTCCACGGGATGAACTCGTGGGGCATCCAGTCCTTGGCGACCTGGAGGTGGCGGTTGAGCTCCTTCTCCACCACCTCTTCGAGGGCCATGATCAGGCGCGCGTCGGTCCAGGCGCTCGAACCGAGCGAGGCGGTGCGCTGCACGGGGGCGATGGTCACGGTCTTGCTCCTGGGGGGAACGGGCACGCGCGGGACGGGCGCGTTGGGCGGGCACGTCGGGGACGCACGGTCGGCATTCACCTACGGTTGCGTAGGTTACGACACCGTAAGTTGCCCGGGCCGGAAAAGACAAGCCGCCCCCGCCAGGCCTTATGTCGTCTTGACAGGCCTGACGGGGGCGGCTGGGGATGGTCGGCGCACGGAGCGCGGGACCACCCGGACGGCGTAGTGGCGGCGAGGAGGGCCCTGGGGGCCGCTCAGGCGCCCGGAACGCGCACCCGCATGGTGAGCCCCCCGCCGGGACGCGGGGTGGCCTCGATGGTGCCTCCGTGCGCCCGGACCACCGAGCGGACGATCGAGAGCCCGAGTCCGACGCCCTTGTCGCTGCGGGTGCGGTCGGCGCCCTTGACGCGGCGGAACGGCTCGAAGATGTGCTCCAGCTCGTAGCCGGGGACGACCGGGCCGGTGTTGGAGACCACCAGCTCGCCCGCACCGCCGGGCACCAGCGCCGTGGTGATCTCCACCCAGCCGCCGGCGACGTTGTAGCGCACCGCGTTCTGCAGCAGGTTGAGCGCGAGCCGCTCCAGCAGCACGCCGTTGCCGCCGACCGTGGCCGGGTACAGCTCGGAACGCAGCTCGACCTCGCGCTTCCCGGCCTCGGCCCGGGTCTGTTCCAGCGCCCGGGTGGCGACCTCGGAAAGCTCCACCGCACGGCGGTCGGTCAGCTCGTTCTCGCTGCGGGCGAGCAGCAGCAGGCCCTCGACCAGCTGCTCGCTGCGCTCGTTGGTGGCCAGCAGGGTCTTGCCGAGCTGCTGGAGGTCGGGCGAGGCGGCCGGGTCGGAGAGCTGGACCTCCAGCAGGGTCCGGTTGATCGCCAACGGGGTGCGCAACTCGTGCGAGGCGTTGGCGACGAAACGGCGTTGGGAGTCGAACGAGCGGTCCAGCCGGTCGAGCATGTCGTCGAAGGTGTCGGCGAGCTCCTTGAGCTCGTCGTCCGGGCCGTCCAGCTCGATCCGCCGGTGCAGGTCGGAGGAGGCGACCTCGCGGGCGGTGCGGGTGATCCGGCCGAGCGGGCGCAGCACCCGGCCGGCCAGCGCGTAGCCGAGCACGAAGGCGATCACGGCGAGGCAGACCAGCACCGTGAGGGACTTGCGCAGCAGGGTGTTGAGGGCGCCGTTGGACTGGCCGGTCTGCAGGGCGCCCAGGCGGTCGGCCAGCGGGCCCTGCTCGCCGAGCTCCACGGGGGGTGCAGCGTCCCCGTGGGCGCGTACGCCGAGATGAGGCCGGACGGCTATCTCACGCTGTACGCC
>NZ_JBEYVJ010000387.1:0-6157 GCF_040643935.1 Kitasatospora sp. NPDC047058
TCGGCCCGGCCGCCAGCCGGTAGGCGAGGTGGCCGCCGAGCGCCGCACCGGCCGAGACGGCGGTCAGGCCGGCCCATCCGAGCAGCCGCCCGGCCGTCCGACGGCCGCGGCCGCGGGCCAGCAGCGATCCCGCGTACAGCAGGACGCCGGAGTTGACGGCCACCGCGTGGACCAGCCCGGTGCGGCGGCGCGGCGGGTCGAGTTTCGCCCAGTCCACCCAGCCGGCCAGCGCGGCGGGCCCCACCGTGACCAGGCCGGCGGCGACCAGGACGTCCGCGGCCCGACGTTCGCCGGTGGCGTCGAGCAGGCCGGCCGAGAACCAGCAGCCGATCGGGACCTGCACCAGCGCCGGGTGCAGCGGGTGCCCGAGCCAGACCCCGTGCAGGGCGTCCCGGTAGGGGCCGAGCGGCAGTCCGATGACGAGGTCGTGCAACGGCCCGGCCGGTGCGTCCAGGAAGCTCCAGGAGGTGGGCGCGTCGAGGGCGGTGCGCAGCCGACGGGACCAGGGGGAGGTGTGCGTGAAGGTGTCCATGCCGGGCGGCTAGCCGTTGGCCGCCCGCCCAAACGTCCCGGGGGAAGGAAAGGACTGGGCGGCGCTCGGACGGGTAGACGCCCGCGGTTGGCGCCTGCGGTTCAGGCGGCCCCCTCCGGTGCGCGGGCGCGGGGTGCGCAGTCCCCGGTTTCCCGGTCGGCGCCCGTGGCGAGGGCCGCCGCCACGTGCGGGTCGGTGCGCCGGTCGTAGCGCCAGAGGGCGGGGAGGGCGGCGGTGAGCACCCCGGTGGAGGCGAGACAGAGCAGGCCGCCGGAGCGGAGCGCGGCCCGGATGCCCTGGCGGGCGGCGAGCCCGCCGGCCCGGATGTCCCCGAGGGCCGGGCCGGCCGAGCCGACCAACACCTCGAGCCCGGCCGTGCGGCCGCGCAGTCCGTCGGGGACCGACTGGTTCCAGATCGCGGCGCGGAAGGTGTCGCCGACCCAGGCGGCGGCGCCCGCGGCGGCCAGGCAGAGCAGCAGCGCCCACACGTTCCGGCAGAACGCGGCCGTGACCATCGCCGCCCCGACCAGCGCGGCGGAGAGCAGGACCGGGCAGCCGTGCCGCGCCACCCGTTCGGTCCACCCGCCGGTCGCGGCGGCCAGCAGCCCGCCCGCCGCGGCGGCCGAGTAGAGCAGACCGAGCGCCCACCGCGCGTCCAGCTCCGCGGCGAGGAACGGGAACAGCGCCGTCGGCAGGGCGAACACGGTGGCCGCCAGGTCGGCCAGGTAGGTGCCGACCAGCTCGGGCCGCCGCGCGGTGTACCGCACGCCCTCGGTGAACGCGTGCAGCTGCGGCGCCTCGGCGTCACGGGCCGACGGCACCGGGCGGACCCCGGCGAGCAGGGCGAGCGAGACCAGGAAGGTCGCCAGGTCGACCAGGTATGCGGCCGGCACGCCCGCGGCGGCGACCACCACGCCGGCCGCGGCCGGCCCGGCCAGCCCGGCGATGCTCCAGCGCAGCGAGAGCAGTGAGCCCGCCGCGACCAGCTGGTCGTGCGGCACCAGCCGCGGGACCATCGCCTCCACCGAGGGCTGCTGGAGCCCCTGGAGCGCGGCCGCGCAACCGGCGGCGGCGTAGAGCGGCCAGAGCATCGGCGTGCCGAGCAGCGCGTTGGCCAGCAGCAGCGCGCTCAGCCCGGCCAGCGCGAGCTCCGTCAGCAGGGCGACGGTCCGCCGGTCGGCCCGGTCGGCGAGCACCCCGCCGTAGAGGCCGAACACGACCGTCGGGACCAGCTCCACCGCGCCGACCGCGCCGACGGCCAGCGGCGAGCCGGTGAGGTCGGCGATCTGCAGCGGGATCGCGGTCATGGTGAAGACCGAGCCCAGCAGCGTGACGGCCCCGGAGCTCCAGATCAGCCGGAAGTCGCGGGACGACCGCCAGGGGGCGGTGTTCGGCAGCAGCCGCGACAGCAGGGCCCGGGACGGCAGTAACCGGGGTGGCAGGAGCCGGAACCGGGGGCGGCCCTTGCGGGGGCTGGTGCTGGTGCTGGTGCTGGTGCGCATCGGCATCGGGGGATCGGCTCCGTTCGTCCTTATCACTGATAAATTCCGAGCGGGAACTTAGCAGCGATAAGGTGGGTCGCCAAACGATTAACAGGCGGCGGCCGAGGCGGCGGCGAACGAGGGCGGGAGGCCCCGGACGGCATGGCACTGCAACGCGACGAGGTGGTCCGGACCGCCCTGCGCCTGCTCAACGAGGTCGGCATCGACGGACTCACCACCCGCCGGCTCGCCCGGGAACTCGGCGTCCAGTCCCCGGCGCTGTACTGGCACTTCAAGAGCAAGCGGGAACTGCTGGACCTGATGGCGGAGGCCATGCTGGCCGAAGCCCTTCCGCCCGACCGCGCGCCCTCGGCCGCGGACTGGCCCGCCTGGATCGCCGCGGACGCCCGGGCCAAGCGCCGCGCCCTGCTCGCCTACCGCGACGGCGCCCGCGTCCACGCCGGCACCCTGCCCACGGTGGACGAACTCCCCGCCGTCGAGGCCCAGGTGGGCGCGCTCTGCGGGGCCGGACTGTGCCCGCGGACCGCCCTACGGCTGCTGCTCACCGTCGACCGCTACGTGATGGGCTGGGTGGCCGAGGAGCAGGCCTGGCGCCAGGACGCCGACGACCACGCCCGGCCGGCCTTCCCCGACGAGGCGCTGGCGGGGCTGCCGCTGCTGCGCGAGGCCGCCGACGTCCTGCGGATGACCGACCACGACGCCGACTTCGAGTACGGACTGCGGGTCCTGATCGAGGGCTTCCGCGGCGCGATCGCGCAGGAGGCCGCCCGGGAGGGGGCGGTGGCGGGTGGCACCGGGGGAGCGGGCGAGCCCTTGCCGTGACGTGGCCGTGTTCATCGAGCGCCGGACCGCCGTTGCCGTGCGGTCCGGCGGCTTCGGGTCAGATCCGCAGCTCGGGCGGAAAGCCGGTCCAGCGCAGCTCGGCGGGCAGATGGCGGGTGTCGTTGTGGACCAGGACCGAGGACGGCCGCCCCGGCGCGTAGCGGATGACGGTCAGTGCCGCGTTGCCGTGATTGAGGCCGAGCCAGCGCCACGCCGGGGCGTCGGTGGCGTGCCGGACCAGCCAGCCGACCAGGAAGTTGTGCGTGACGACCAGCTCGTGGCGCTCCTCGTCGCCGGGCGCCGGGCCGGTGAACCGCTCCACGGCCTGACGCGCCAGCACCGGTCCGCGCTCCCGCTCCCCGGGCGTGGCGCCGGAGAGGAAGCGGAGGAGGAAGTCGGCGGAGTCGGGCGGCAGTTCGGCCCGGTCGGGGATGTACGGGACGTAGTCGCCCGCAGGCTCGGAAACGGTGAGAGCGGCACCGTCCAGGTGCTCGCCGATCAGCTGCGCGGTCTGCGTGGCCCGGGGGAGCGGTCCGTGGTGCACCACCGAGATGGGGCGGTCCGCCAGTCGGCGGCCGAGCAGGGCGGCCTGCCGGCGTCCGTTCTCCGACAGGCCGCTCTCGTCGGGCAGTGCCTCGCCGTGGCGCACCAGGTACAGGTAGCGGGTGGCCGTTCCCGTCATGCCCAGGACTCCTCTGCCGTGCCTCTTCGCGATCTTGTGCGTCGTCCTGGGGTGACGCCGTTCCCGCCTGCGCCGGTTCCTCGTCCGGTCGGTCGTCCGGCGGTCCAGCTCCGTCCGGCCGGTCGTGGGCTGGGGCTGGGGGCCTGCTGCGGGTTCAGGCCTCGCGGCCGCCCGCCGCCGACAGCTGCTCCTCCGTCGGCTGGTGGTGGGAGGTGGCGGACAGCATCGGAGCGGCGTGCCGCTCCGGCCGGTAGGTGGCCGGCTCGCTGATCCGGCTCCGCGGTGCGTTCTCCTCGGCGGGAACGAGCGGTACGAGCCGGCGGGCGGCGAGGTGGCCGACCCAGTGCCGGTGGCACTCGGGGCAGGCCTGGGCGCCGTCCGGCACGTACGGTGAGGTGACGGGGATGCCGTTGAGGGAGAAGTACTCCCAGTCGGTGCCGTCCTCGTCGCGGACGTGCTGCACGTCGTAGTCCGCGCTCCAGGGGTGCCAGCAGTGGCCGCAGGTGAACTCGACCCGCTCCACGGCAAGTTCGGTGATCATCTCCGATTCCTTCCGGTGTCGGTGTGGCGGTGTTCCGCTGTGGCGGTGTGCTGCCGTTCCTGCGCTGTGGGCTCCGCTGCCGTCGTACTGCTCGGGTGCTGCGGAGCAGGGCCGGTGGAGCAGGGCCGGGGGTAGGGCCGGTGGGATGGCGGGCGGCGGCGCCCGTCGCCGTCCGGCGCGCATTCCCACCCACTGGTTCGTATACCTCAGTGGCTCGGTAATGACAAGGCCGGGCTGCCGGGCCTGGCCCCTCCGTGCGTCCCGGCCGGCACGTCCTCCGGGACGGGGCCCTGCACGTCAGGCCTGCCGCCCCACGGATTCCAGCGCCTCGCGGAGTCGTCCGGCCGAGGCGGCGAGCAGCCGTCCGGCCTCCGGCGCGTCCACGTCGGCGAGGACGACCAGGATCGCGTCCTTCGCCCGGCCGTCGGTCGCGGCCAGCGCGGACCGGACGGTGGCGTCGTCGGCGCCCGTGGCCTCGGCGACGATCCTGCGCGCCCGGTCGCGGAGCTTGTCGTTGCCGGCCCGCACGTCGACCATCAGATTTCCGTACGTCTTGCCGAGGCGGACCATGACGGCCGTCGAGATCAGGTTCAGCACCAGCTTCTGGGCCGTCCCCGCCTTGAGCCGCGTCGAGCCCGCCACCACCTCGGGGCCGACCTCCACCTCGATGCCCAGGTCCGCCGCGGCCACCAGCGCCGAGCCGCGGTTGCAGGCCAGTCCGACGGTCAGTGCCCCGGCCGCACGGGCCTGCCGGACGGCGGCGACCGTGTACGGGGTCCGGCCGGAGGCCGAGACGCCCACCACGCTGTCGGCCGGAGTCAGGGCGAGCGCCGCCAGGTCGGCGGCGGCGAGCTCCGGCCGGTCCTCGGCTCCCTCGACCGCGCTGACCAGGGCCGGTGCCCCGCCCGCGAGCAGGCCCACCACCTGCCCGGGAGCGGTGGCGAAGGTCGGCGGACACTCGCTGGCGTCCAGCACCCCGAGCCGTCCCGCGGTCCCTGCGCCCGCGTAGACCAGCCGCCCGCCCCGGTCCATCCGCTCGGCGACGGCGTCGACCACGGCCGCGATCTCCGCCAGCCGGCCGCCGACCGCCTCGGCGACGGTGCGGTCCTCGGCGTTCATCAGCCGCAGCAGGCCGAGCGTCGGCAGCCGGTCGATCCCGGCCCACTCCGGGCGCACCGCCTCGGTCGGTGGTGCGGGTGCCGATGGGGTGGCGGTCGGTGGTGCGGGTGCGGGTGCGGGTGCGGGGGTCGGGGCCGGTGGTGCGGTCGGCGGGTGGTTCTCCATGACGCCCTCCTCCCCGTGCATGGCCGGCGTGAACCAGGGCAAGCGTCCGGACGAGGGAGGCGCGTCATGAATCACCAGGAGACCGTGGCCGCCCTGCTGGAGCGGTACGGGCAGACCTATGCGGACGAGGCGGGCATCACGCTGCGCGACACCCCGGCGCCGCTCTACCAGTTGCTCGTCCTGACGGTGCTCTGCTCGGTCCGGATCAGCGCCGCCACCGCCGTCGCCGCGGCCCGGGAGCTCTTCGCGGCCGGGTTGCGGACGCCGCGCGCGATGACCGAGGGCTCCTGGCAGTCCCGGGTGGACGCGCTGGGCCGCGCCCATTACGTCCGGTACGACGAGAGCACCGCGACCGCGCTCGGCCGCGGCGCCGACCTGCTGATCGACCGGTGGCACGGCGACCTCCGGCGGTTGCGCGACGAGGCCGACGGCGACCCCGGCCGGATCATGGAGCTGCTCCGCGAGTTCCCCCGGATCGGGCCGGTCGGGGCGCGGATCTTCTGCCGGGAGGCCCAGGCGGTCTGGCCCGGCCTGCGGCCCTTCGTCGACGAGCGCGCGTGCGGGGCGGCCGCGGACCTCGGACTGCCGCACACCGCTGACGGCCTGTCGGCCCTGGTGCGTCCCGGCGAGCTGGCCCGGCTCGCCGCCGCCCTGACCAGGGCCGGCCTGGCGCACGCCGAGCCGCGTGAGCTGGCGGCGGCGCCTGCATCCCTTCGTGGCCCGCGCGGCCCATCTCGCCATCCTGGCTCTGGAGACGGGGCGCCCCGAGCAGTACATCTGGATCGACGAGAAAG
>NZ_JBEYVJ010000388.1:0-6155 GCF_040643935.1 Kitasatospora sp. NPDC047058
CCAACTACCCCACGGGGTCCCCCACCTTCACCACAACCCACCCCTGTTTTGGGGCGCCCCCCCCCCCCCCCCCCGCGCGCCCCCCGATCGCCGTGCCTGCCGGCTCAGGGCACCTCGGCGTCGGGGGAGGGCCTGCCGTTGGCATCCACCCATCGTTCCGCCTGGTCGTACGAGTGGAAGCGCAGCGGTTCGGGGCGGGTCGGCAGCGCCTTCACCAGGTGGCCGGTCGTGCGGTCCCGGATGACCCAGACCGGGTAGGAGGCCCCACCCGTGGCGTCGACGGGAAGGATCCCGTAGCGGTCGCTCATCGACGGGTCACCTGGACGAAGCCGCCGGCCTTCTCGACGAGTCTGGCGAACTCGTCGTACTCGCCGTCGATGGGGGAGACGGTCGCCTTGGACGGGACCAGGATCGCGCCGGTGGTGCGGTCCTTGACCGCCTGCAGAGCGGCGAGGAGCAGGGGCCGGCGCTCCGGGGACTTGTCCGTCTCGTCGTCCACGACGGTCAGGGACACCTCCCACCCGAAGGCGCGCGCGTACTCCTCACAGTTCCGCATCTCCAACTCGGGGAAGGCGGAACCGGTTCTGGCCAGGTAGACGACCACCTGGAAGCGCTCGGCGTCCGTGCGGACTCGCTCACCTCCGCTGCGCGAGGCGGCCATGGCGTTCAGGGCAGACGGGGTCCGTTGCAGAGTCAAGTCCGTTCCTCTCCGTAGTGAAACGACTACCGGGAGCGCCAACTGTCCCCTAGGCTAAGGGTGTCTTCAACCTGTCAGATGTGCTCGGAGAATCACTGTGAACAAGGTTGAGCTCGACCCCGACGCGTCGCCGGCCGCAGAGTTCGGCGCATTCCTGCGCAGCTCACGAGAGGCGCGAGGGTGGCGGCAGGAGGACTTGGCAGCTGCCGTCGGCTACTCCGCCACGCATGTCTCCGCCGTCGAAACTGGTCGACGCCCTCCAACCCGGCGTCTCTCGCGTGAACTTGACAGGGCATTCGGCTGGGAGCGCGTGTTCGCCCGCAAGGCTCTCGACATCAAGGACACGGCACTCCTCGCGGGCTTCCCGGAGTACGTTGCCCAGGAAGCCAGGGCGGCGGAGGTGCGCCTTTTCACGCTCGGCATCGTGCCAGGCGTGCTCCAAACCATGGACTACGCAAAGGCCATTGCCGCGGGGGCGATGCGTCGAGGAAGCATCACGCCTGATCAGGCCGACGAACGGGTTGCCGTTCTCGCGCGTCGGCAGGCGAAGCTGCGGAGGGATCCGCAACCGTTGATCCACGCTGTCCTTGATGAGAGCTGCATCCGGCGACCGGTCGGCGGGCCAGGGGTCATGGCTGAACAACTGGATGCGTTGGCTGCGTTTGCAGCCATGCCGCACACGGTGCTGCAGGTCGCTCCGCTCGCGATAGGCGAGAACCGGGCATTCGATCTCCCGGTGTACATCCTCACGTTTCCGGACCGTTCGCTGATGTCCTATGCCGAGAGCGCACAGCAAGGCAACCTGGAACGGGACAGCAGCGCAGTACTGCCGACGCTCGCGGCCTACTATCAGCTACAGGCCATGGCGCTGTCTCAGGCGGACTCCGTGGCCCTGATCGGGGAGCTAAGGGAGGAACTGCCGTGACCGCCGAGCCTGCGTGGTTCAAGTCTTCATACAGCAGCAACGGCGGGGAATGCGTTGAGGTGGCGGGCAACCTGACTGCCGCCGACGCCGTTCCCGTCCGAGACTCGAAGGACCCCGGCGGCCCCGCCCTGGTCTTTCAGGTGGCCGCCTGGTCGAGCTTCGTCTCCGCCGTACGGAGCGGCGAGCTCGGCGCAGTCTGACCACAATCCTGGACCGCCCCGGCCTTTGGGCTGGGGCGGGTTTGCGTTGTTGTGAGCCCGCTACCAGGCCGGCTGGACTTCATGGACACCTGTCCAGGTATCCTGGACGCCTGTCCATGAAGTCTGGGAGCTGATGATGCGCGTGACCGCCGATGTCCTGGTCGCCCTGGTGGCCGCCCTGCACGGGTACTTCCTGGTGCTGGAGATGTTCCTGTGGGAGCGCCGGCCGGGCCGGGAGCTCTCCGGCTTCGACGCCGCTCTCGCCCGCGCCACCGCACCGCTCGCCGCCAATCAGGGCCTCTACAACGGCTTCCTCGCGGCCGGGCTGGTCTGGGGCCTGGCCGCCGGGGACCCGGTCGGGTTCCAGGCGCAGGTGTTCTTCCTGTCCTGCGTGGTCGTGGCCGGCCTGTACGGCGGCGCCACGGCCAACCGCCGCATCCTGCTCGCCCAGGCCCTGCCCGGCGCGCTCGCGCTCGGCGCCGTCCTGCTCGCCGGATGAGCGCCGCCGAGGACCCACGTGCCGCCCAGGACCCGCGCGCCACCGCGGACCCGCGCGCCGAGCGCACCCGGGCCAGGCTGCGCCATGCACTGCTGGAGGAGTGCGCCGAACGCCCGCTGGCGGAGGTCAGCGTGGCCGCGCTGGTGCGCCGGGCGGGGGTCGGCCGGGCCACCTTCTACGTCCACTACGCCGACCTGGAGGCGCTCGCGGTGGACGCCTGCGCCGACATCGTCCGCGCAGCCGTGGACGCCCTGCACGCCTGGCGCGGCGTGCCCGACCCGGCCGCCCCGCCGCCCGCGCTCACCGGCTTCTTCGCCGGGCTGGCCCCGCACGCCGCCCTCTACCGGGCGCTGCTGACCCCGGGCGGCGGCGGCCCGCTCGGTCTGGTGCTCACCCGGGACCTGCGCGAACGCAGCCGCACGGAGCGGGCCCTCGCGGGCGCCCCGGAGCCGGAGCTGGTGGCCTCCGCGGTGGCCGGCACCTTCACCGGCGTGCTGGCCGACTGGCTGCACGGCCGGATCGAGGCCGGGCCCGAGCGGATCGCCCACCAGGTCTGGCGGCTGCTGATCTCCCTCCACCGCACGCCGCAGCTCTGAGCGGCCGTCAGGGGGGCGGAGCGGCTGCGCAGGAGAACTTCGGCCGCCCGGGCGGGAGTCCGCCGGGCGGCCCCTACGCCGCTTCCTCCGGCTCCGCCTCGCGGTCGATCTCGTCCTCCCGGACCAGCCAGAGCGCGAGGGCGGCGCCGGTCAGGCTGACGATCCCGCCGAGCAGCAGCACGAGGTTGAGGCCGTCCAGGAAGCCGGCCCGGGCGGCGGCCGAGGCGGCGTCCCGGGCCGGTTCGGGCAGTGCGGCGAGCGCCTGCGGCAGGCTTCCGGAGGAGGCGGCCTCGATCAGTTCGCGCGGACGGGACCCCTCGGCGACCGGCGTGCCCGCCGCCAGTTCGCGGACCTTGTGGGAGCCCCGGCCGACGAAGATCGCGCCCCACACGGCGATGCCGACCGCGATGCCGACCTGCCGGAAGGTGTCGTTGATGCCGGCGGCCATGCCGCTCTTCTCCTTGGGCACCACGCTCACCGCGACGTCGGCGATCACCGGGTTGATCAGGCCGACGCCCGCGCCGCCGACCAGGAACCCGGCCAGCAGCCCGGTCCAGGTGTCGTCGGGCTGGACGTCGCCCATCAGCAGCATGCCCGCGCCGACCGCGACGAGGCCCACGAAGAGCATCAGCCGGGCCGGCACCCGGGAGAGCATGATCCCGGCCAGCGGGGCCACGACGAAGCTCATCACCGTGATCGGCAGGTAGCGCACGCCGGCCGCGAACGGGGAGAGCCCGAGGTAGTTCTGCAGGTACAGCGTCAGGTAGAGGAAGAGGGCGAACAGGGAGCTGGAGACCGCGAACGCGGCCAGCTGCACGCCGGTGAACGCGTGCCGGCGGAACAGCCCGAGCGGCAGCATCGGCTCCGGGACGCGCCGCTCGACCAGTACGAAGACGGCGAGCAGGACGGCCGCGCCGACGAACAGCCCCACGATCAGCGCGCTGCCCCAGCCCTCGGTGTTGCCCCGCACCAGCGCGAGGACCAGCAGGAACAGCCCGCTGCTGAAGACCGCGACCCCGGCCCAGTCGATCCGGGTGGCGTTGGGGTCGCGGCTCTCCGCCAGCTTGAGGTAGGTGACGACCAGCGCCGCCGCGCCGATCGGCACGTTGAGGTAGAAGATCCACTCCCAGCCGAGCGAGCTGGTGAGCGCCCCTCCGATCAGCGGCCCGACCGCGACGGCCACCCCGATCGTCGCGCCGTAGATGCCCATCGCGGTGCCGCGCTCGCGGCCGGGCGGGAACTCCTGGGCGACCAGGGCGAGCGAGACCGCGAACATCACCGCGCCGCCGACGCCCTGCACCGCGCGGGAGACGTTGAGGAAGACCGGGTTCGGCGCGAGGGCGCAGAGCAGCGAGGCGCCGGAGAAGATCACCAGCCCCGCGGCGAAGGCCCGGCGCCGCCCGAGCCGGTCGGCCAGCGAACCGGCCGTCAGCACCAGGGCGGCCAGCGAGAGGGTGTAGGCGTCGAACACCCACTGGAGGTCGGTGAAGCTCGCGTCCAGGTCCTTGCGGATGGACGGCAGGGCGACGTTGACCACCGTGATGTCGAGCAGCAGCATGAACGTCGCGACCGAGACGGCGATCAGCGTCCACCACTTGCGTTGCACGGCTGCCGGTCTCCTTCGACGGGGTCTGCACGGTCCGCCCACCGCGCTCCGCCCGCGACCGGGCGCCCGCGGTTCGGCGGCGACGCCGTCGACCGTACGCAACGCCGCCGCCCGAACCCGGACAGACGCGGCCGGACGCGCCCGCGCAGGCCCCGTCCGGTCCAGCCCCCGGAGGGCACGGCTGCCGCAGCGCTGCGCCACCGAGTCCCGCGGGAGCCCGCACCCACCGGGAGGGGCCGCTCACCCGAGCGGCTCCGAACGAGTGGACTCGCCGCGGGCCGTTCCGGGCACGGGAGCCGCGGGCCCGCTCCCGGTGGTGATCTGGCCGTCCGACCTCCCTCACCAGGAAGAGGCACCCAGCGTGCGACGTACCTCCCTCAGCCGGCTGTTGGCCGCATCGCTCTGCGTGGCGTCCGTCCTGGCACCGGTGACCGTGCTGCCCGCCACCGTCCACGCCGCGAGCGCCACCGTCCACGCCGCAAGCGCCGCCGGGCGCGACTGCCCGCAGGGCGGCCTCGGCCCCGAGCTGACCGCCCGGCTGGACAGCACGATCGAGGACGTCCGGCAGCAGGCGGGCATCCCCGGCGTCGTCGTCGGGCTCTGGATGCCCGGCAAGGGGTGCTACGTCCGCGCGACCGGTGTCGGCGACACGGCCACCAACGCCCCCATGCCCGTGGACACCTACCTGCGCATCGGCAGCGAGACCAAGACCTTCACGGTCACCGCACTGCTCGAACTGGTGGACGACGGCCTGGTCGGGCTGGACGACCCGGTCTCCGCCTACCTCGACGGCGTACCCTGCGGCGACCGGATCTCGCTGCGCCAGCTCGCCGAGATGCGCAGCGGCCTCTTCCCCTACACCTCCGACCCGGACTTCATCCACGACCTGGAGGCCGATCCCCACCGGTCCTTCACCCCGCAGGAGGTGCTCGCGTACGGCTTCCGGCACGACAACACGGCCGGGCCGGGCGAGGTGTTCGAGTACTCCAACACCAACCTCGTCCTGCTCGGCCTGGTGGTCGAGAAGGTCGGCGGACGCCGCCTCGACGAGTTCATCCGCGACCGGGTGCTGCGACCGGCGCACCTGCGCCACACGCTGCTCCCGACGGGGGCCGAGTTCCCCGAGCCGCACGCGCACGGCTACACGGTCGAGACGCTCAGCGGTGCGGTCGCCGACGCCACGGACTGGAACCCCAGCTGGGCCTGGGCGGCCGGGGCGATGATCTCGAACCTGCACGACCTGCGCCGCTGGGCCGAGGTCGTCGCCACGGGACGGCTGCTCAGCCCGCGGACCCAGGCGGAGCGGCTCAGGACCCTGCCCACCGGCTTCCCCGGCACCAGCTACGGCCTCGGCATCCTGGAGACCAACGGGTGGATCGGCCACAACGGCTCCCTGCCGGGATACGAGACCGTGACCGTCTACCTGCCGTCGCAGCAGGCCACCCTGGTCCTCCTGCTCAACACGGACATCCTCCACGAGGGCCAGGAGCCGTCCACGCTCGTCGCCCGGGCGGTCACCGCCCTCGTCACGCCGGACAACGTCTACGCCGGCGCGATCCCGCCGCGCTGACGCCCTGTCGCCGGGTCGGTCACGGGGCCCGCCGGGGCCGACCGCCGTGCAGTGAGCGGGCC
>NZ_JBEYVJ010000389.1:0-6120 GCF_040643935.1 Kitasatospora sp. NPDC047058
GGCGGCCGCCGAGCCGGCCCCCGTCCCGGGCCCCGACCTCGCCCCCGACCCCGCCGACGCCGGGGACGGCGCGTACGACACCCCCGCCTACCCCGACATCGCCTACGCCACGGTGACGCCCGCCGAGGCCCCGTACGCGGACGAGCAGTACCGGCCGGCCGACCACTACCGGCTCGCCGAGCGGCGGGAGCGGCGCGAGTACGCCTCGGCCGTCCCGTTCACCGAGCCGAGCGGCACCCAGCCGCCGCTGCCGCAGCGGGTCCGCCAGGCCAGCCTGGCCGCCGAGCTGCGCATCCCGCCCCGGTCCGGGCCCGGCCGCCCGCCCGGCGCGACGGGCTTCGGCAGTACGGGCGCCTTCGGCGCCTTCGGCGGCACCGGCGGCACGGGTGGCACCGGTGGCTTCGGCGGTCCGGGGCCCGCGCAGCAGCCGGCCGGGGCGGCGAGCCCGTTCCAGCGCCCGGCCCGGCGCTCGGGCGCGGCGATCGGCGCCTTCCAGCGGCAGTCCCGCGCGGCGCGCGGCCAGGCCGCCGGCCGCGACTCCGGCGAGCACCACACCCTCCCCCACCGCCCCTTCACCCCCGCCCCGCCGCACGCCCACACCCATGCACCCGCACCCGACCACGGCACCCACCCGGCCTCCCCCACCGCACCGGGCGAGACCGGGCCCCCGACCCCCGCGCCGGGCCCGTCCCCCTGGGCCCCTGCCGCCGCGGACCCCCGAACGACAAGGACGGACGACCACCCATGAACCGAATGATCGCCACCCACCAGGACCTCGACTGGCTGCTGGACGGACTCGTCGACTCGGTGCCCGGGACCAGGAACGCCGTCCTGCTCTCCGACGACGGCCTGGTCGTCAGCCACTCCCGCTCGATCGAGCGGGCCGACGCTGAGCGCCTGGCCGCCGTCGCCACCGGCCAGCAGAGCCTGGCCCGCGGCGTCGGCCAGCTCTTCGACGGCGGCCCCGTGCACCAGGTCATCGTCGAGCTGTCCGAGCTCTGGCTGTTCATCATCGCCGCCGCCCAGGGCACCCACCTGGCCGTGGTCGCCTCCCAGGAGGTGGACGCCGAGGTGATGTCGGTGGCCATGCACACCCTGGTGCAGCAGGTCGGGCAGAAGCTGGGCACCCCGGCGCGCAGCGAGTTCGACGCCTTCGCGGCCAGGAACCGGAGCTGATCACCCGGTGGGCCCGGTGACCCCGCACTGGAGCGAGCTGCCCGGCGAGGACGAGGACGACGGCGCGGGCACGATGGTGCGCCCGTACACCATCACCCGCGGCCGGACCGCGCCCGAGCGCGCCGACCTCACCCTGATCACGGTGCTGACCACCGTCGCGGGCGCGGCCGGCCCGGCCCCGGCCCGCAGCACGCGCTCCGGGCCGCGGGGCCTCCAGCCCGAGCACCGGCTGATCCTCGACCGCTGCCGGCGGCCGGCCGCCGTCGCCGAGGTGGCGGCGGCCCTGGACCTGCCGGTCTCGGTCACCAAGATCCTGCTGGGCGACCTGATCTCCCAGGGCCTGCTGCTGGCCCGGGCTCCGCTCTCGGTGGCCCGGGCCGCCGGGGGCGGGGACCTCGGTCTGCTGACGGCCGTACGCGAAGGACTCCGGAGACTCTGAACCATGGCACCGACCGCACCCCCTCCCCACTCCGCCACCCACTCCACCTCCCACTCCCCCGCCCCCGGAACCGGCACCGGCACCGCCGCCGCCGAGGCCCCCGCGGCCGAAGCCCCGGCCGCCGTGAAGATCCTGATCGCGGGCGGCTTCGGCGTCGGCAAGACCACCCTGGTCGGCTCGGTCAGCGAAGTCCCGCCGCTGCGCACCGAGGAGTACCTGACCCGCGCCAGCGTGGGCGTGGACGACCTGTCCGGCCTGGACAGCAAGGACACCACCACCGTCGCGCTGGACTTCGGCCGGATCACCGTCAGCCCCGAGCTGGTGGTCTACCTGTTCGGCACGCCCGGCCAGGAACGCTTCTGGTTCATGTGGAACGACCTGGTGACGGGCGCGCTCGGCGGGATCGTCATCGCCGACACCCGCCGGCTGGACACCAGCTTCGCCTCGATCGACTTCTTCGAGAGCCGGCGCATCCCGTTCGTGGTGGCGATCAACTGCTTCCACGGCCACAACACCCGTACGCCGCAGGAGATCCGGGCCGCCCTCGACCTGGACCCGCAGGTGCCGATGCTGCTCGGCGACGTCCGCGAGCGCGCCTTCGGGCGGGACCTTCTGCTGGCCCTGGTCGACCACCTGATGGACCTCGCCGCCGACCGGCCCGCACCCGCCGGCTGAACTCCCGCCCCGCCCACCGCGTCCTCGGAGCACCCGTCATGACCCCACCCCTGCGCGTCCTGGTCCACGGCGGCGGCATCGGCGGACTGACCCTGGCCACCGCACTCGCCCGGCGCGGCCACCGGGTCGACGTGGCCGAACTGCGCGACGGCGCGGAGGCGCTCGGCGTCGGCATCGTCCAGCCCTCCAACGCGCTGCACGTGATGCGCCGGATCGGCGTCCTGGACGCCTGCCTCGCCGCCGGATTCCCGTGGGAGGTGCTGACCGTCTGCGACCCGGCCGGCGCCACCCTGGCCGAGATCCCGCAGCCCCGGATGGGCGACGTACCGGCCGCCAACGGCATCCCGCGCCCGGCCCTGGCGAAGGTGCTCTCCGCCGCGGCCGGCGAGGCCGGTGCGGCCGTCGCCTTCGGCACCACGATCACCGAACTCGCCGACGACGGCGAGGGCGTGGACGTCACGCTGTCCGACGGCCGGACCGGCCGCTACGACCTGGTCGTCGGCTTCGACGGCATCGGCTCGCCGCTGCGCAGGCACCTGTACGGCGACCGGTACCCGCCCGAGTACACCGGCTTCGCCAACTGGCGGGTCACGCTGCCGCGTTCGCCCGGGGTTCGGGGCGTGGTGATGTCCGCCGGGAACCTCAGGGCGAAGGCGCTGCTCACCCCGATCACCGAGGAACTCATGTACCTGGGCTCGGTGTTCGCCGAGGCGGCGGACTTCCGTCCGGACCCGGCGCGCGCCCACGAGCAGCTCGCCGGGCGGCTGGCCGGCTTCGGCGGCCCGATCGCCGAGGCGGTGGCCCGGGTCACCGACCCGGCCTCGGTGGTCTACTCGCGGATCTCCCAGGTCACCGTGGAGGAGCCGTGGCACGTCGGCCGGATGGTGCTGGCCGGCGACGCCGCGCACGCCTCCACCCCGCACCTGGCGCAGGGCGCGGCGATGGCGGTCGAGGACGCGCTGGTCCTCGCCGAGTCGCTGGACGCCGCCGGGACCGTCCCCGCCGCGCTGGCCGCCTGGGAGGAGCGCCGCCGGCCGCGCGCCCTGTGGGTGCAGGCGCTGTCCCGGGCCGTCCTCAGGCAGGAGACCGGCACGCCCACGACGCCGGAGGAGGACGAGCTGCTCAAGGTGGGCGTCCCGGGCGCCGCGCACGTCCTCGTCCGGCCGTACTGACGCCCGGGCGGTGACGGGGCGGCGCCGCCCCGGCCTGCGATAACCGGAGGGTTATCGATCGGCTCACGAAGTCCGCGTTGATCACCGCACGGCAGCGGTGGAGAGTTGAGGTGTCCGGGAACCGCCCCTGCCGAGGGGCCTGCTCCCGGTGGAAGTCCCCTGCCCGGAGGCGGCGTTCGCGATGCCCCGCCCGGCCGGGCGCTGCTTCCCGTTCTCCCCCCTGCCGACCTGACGGGTTCCGCCGTGCCGCCGACGCGTGTCCGGCCGGACTCCGTCGTGAGGAGACCAACAGCCGTGAGCGACAGGCTCGACATGGCCGTCGTGGACGCCATGCACGGCGCGCTGCGCCGGGAACTGCGGCACATCGCGGACGTCACCGCCCGCAGCGACCCCGACCCCCGGCACGTCCTGCGCACCTCTCCCGGCTGGGAGTTGTTCAAGCGGGCCCTGCGCGCCCACCACTCCGCCGAGGACGACGCGCTGTGGCCCCCGCTGCGCCGGGCCCTGCGGGGGCGGCCGTACGACCTGACGCGGCTGGAGGCGATCGAGGCCGAGCACGCCACGCTCGCCGCCCTCGTCACGGCGATCGACGACGCCCTGAGCTGCTCCGCGCCCGTCCCCGCGACCGGGCCCGACCTGTTCGGCGTGCTCACCGGCTCGCTGGTCACCGGCCTCGCCGGACACCTCGGCCACGAGGAGGACGCGGTGTTCCCGCTGGTCCAGGTCGTCCTGGGCGAGGAGCAGTGGGAGCACTTCGGGCGGACCCATGCCGAGCGGATCGGCCCGCACGCCGCGCTGCTGCTGCCGTGGCTCCTGGACGGCGCCGACGAGCGGGCGGCCACGGCCGTCCTGGCCCGGATGCCGGAGCCGGACCGCCGGGCGTACCGGGAACGGTGGCGGCCCGCGTACGCGGAGCTCGACCGCTGGAGCCCCCGGCCGGCCGCCCCGGTGTGACCCCCGCCGTGCCGATCCCCTTCCTCCTCGCCTGTCTCCGCCTGTTCCCGCCGGCCTTCGCCGTGCAGGGCCACGTCCGCGTGCCCGCAGCGGCCCCGCACCCGGAGCCGAACCCGATTCCGAACCCCGCCCCGTCAAGGAGTTGCCGATGACCACCGTCGAACCCGTCCGGACCACCGATCCGGGCCCCTCGCCCCTGCCCGCCGCCGACCCGGCCGCCGCCGACCGGTCCGCCGGGGTACCGCTGCGCGGCTGGCTCGCCCTGGTCTCCGTCGCCGTCGGCACGTTCGCCATGGTGACCGCCGAACAGCTGCCGATGGGACTGCTCACCCCCATCGGCGGCGCCTTCGACGTCTCCGAGGGCGCCGCCGGCCTGATGGTGACCGTGCCCGGGCTGGTCGCGTCCGCCGCCGCGCCGCTGCTGCCCGTCCTGATCCGGCGCACCGACCGCCGGGCCGTCCTGGTCGGGCTGCTGGGCCTGATGGCCGCGGCCAACCTGCTGTCCGTCCTGGCCCCGTCGTTCGCCGTCCTGCTCGCCTCGCGCTTCCTCGTCGGCATCAGCATCGGCGGGTTCTGGGCGCTCGCCGCCGGGATCGCCGTGCGCATGGTGCCCGCGGCGTACGTGGGCCGGGCCACCGCCATCACCTTCGGCGGCGCCACCGCCGCCAACGTGCTGGGCGTGCCGGCCGGCACCCTGATCGGGGAGTTCGCCAGCTGGCGGGCCGCGTTCGCGACCGTCGGCGGCCTGGGCCTGCTCGTCGTGGCCGCCCTGCTCGTCCTGCTGCCGTCCCTCCCCGCCACCGAGCCGGTGCGGCTGGGCACGCTCGCGGCGCAGTTCCGCAACCGTGCCGTCCGCGCCGGGGTACTGGCCACGTTCCTGCTGGTGGGCGGCCACTTCGTGGCGTTCACCTTCGTCAGCCCCGTCCTCCAGGACGTCTCCGGCATCGGCCAGGGCATGGTCGGCCCGCTGCTCCTGGTCTTCGGCGCCGCCGGCATCCTCGGCAACTTCCTGGCCGGCGGCCTGGTGGGGCGCGACGTCCGCACGGTGATCACGGCGATCGGGCTGCTGCTCGCCGCGATCCTGGCGCTCTTCCCGCTCGTCGGCACGAACCCCGTCGGCGGGATCGCGCTGCTGATCGGCTGGGGCCTGGCCTTCGGCGGCGTCCCGGTGAGCGTGCAGACCTGGATCCTGCAGTCCGCGCCGCGCGACGCCGAGGCCGCCACCGCACTGAACACCTCGGTCTTCAACCTGGCCATCGCCCTCGGCGCCCTGTTCGGCGGCCTGGTCGTCAACGCATTCTCGCTCACCGCCGCGCTCTGGACCGCCGCGGCGATCGGCCTGCTGACCGCCCTGACGGTCCGGAGCGTCGGACGCGCCTCCGCCTGAGCAGCACCGGTTCCTGCCAAGGAGGCGGTGCCCGGACCGGTCGGCCACCTGATCAATTCCTGAACACCCCCGCGTGGCGGCCGGCACGACGGCCGCCACGACGGGCTACCCCCCACGACGACTCGACCGACACCTCACACGATGGGAACGCCTCGCATGAGCACCACCGCCGGAAGCACCGACCGCGTCTGGTTCATCACCGGCGCCAGCCGGGGCCTCGGCCGCGCCTTCGCCGACGCGGCGCTGGCCGCGGGCGACCGGGTCGCGGTCCCCGCCGGACGGCGGGCGTCATCGGCGTGGTGGTGGTCCGGAGCACC
>NZ_JBEYVJ010000390.1:0-6119 GCF_040643935.1 Kitasatospora sp. NPDC047058
GCCGCCCCCGGTGCCGGAGTCGGGGCCGGTACCGGCGGCGGCGCGGTGAAGACCGGGCGGTGGCACCCGGTCCGGCCGGCTCGCCGGGACCCCCGCGCCGAGGCCGCACCTGTCCGTTCCCGTGGTCCGCTCCCTTCCCGCCTGCGCGAGCGGCGTGTCCGCGCGGTCGCCCCACGGCCGGTGGGAGAGGTCTTAGCCCGATCACCTGATTCGCGGCCCGCCGTGGCTGACCTGCCCTCAGGTTCCCCCGCCGGAAAATACATTGGATACGACCCATCCTGCCGTCCGGCGACCGGGCGGAGACCCGAGGAGTGAGCATGACGGAAGACCCGAGCGCGCTGCCGCCCGGCGTGACCATGACCCTGGCCGCGATCGCGGCGACCGGGGCGGTCGCGCGTCCCTCCGGGGAGACCCTGGCGGTGCAGAAGCAGCGCATCTTCGACGGCATCGTCCAGCAGCTGTCCGACACCACCCTGGCGACGCAGGGCAACTGGGAGCTCGCCTGGCTCGGGCTGAGCCCGGACAACGCCAACATGGCCTACATCGCGAAGGGGAAGGGCTCCGGCTCGAACCAGTTCGCCGTGGTCGTCCGCGGGACGGTCGGCAACGAGATCGACACGCTCGAGGACCTCGACGTCGGCACGGTGGTCCCGTTCACGGTCGGCGGGTCGGCGCCGGTCTCCGTCTCCAAGGGCGCCATGACGGCGTTCACCCAGATCGTCGCCATGACCGACCAGTCCTCCGCGGCCGGCCCCGGCCTCGTGCAGGCGCTCGCCGCCCTGCTCGGGCCGGCCCCGGGGGCGACGGTCTACGTGGTGGGCCACAGCCTCGGCGGCTGCATCGCGACCATGCTCGCGCTGTACCTGCAGGCCCAGACCTGGAACGACTCGCCGCAGTTCGCGGTGAGCACCTTCGCCGCCCCCACCGCCGGGCTGAAGGACTTCGCCGACCTCTTCAACTCGGTGAAGTGGGCCGTGTACCAGGGCTACGCCAACAAGTACGACATCGTGCCGCTGGCCTGGGCGAGCCTCGGCACCGCCACGGGCTGGTACCCCGCCCCCGGGCCGGCCGCGCCGCTGGCCGTCAAGGACGTCCTCATCCCGGGGATCAAGGGCCTCAGCGGGCCCAACACCTACGTCCAGCCGTCCACCACCGTCCCCCTGCTGAACCCGGACTACAAGGCCTACAACCCCAAGGTGATCAAGAGTTCGACCCAGGACTTCCTGGCCCAGGTCGCCTTCCAGCACGCCAACCCGACCTACCTGAAACTGCTGAACTCCCCCGTCCCCGCGCCCGCGCCGGTCGTGGACGGCATCAGCCCCCGCGCCGGCGCTGCGGGCATGCAGATCACGATCACCGGCAGCGGCTTCGACACGCAGAGCATGGTCGACTTCGGCACCGTCCCGTGCGTGCCGCCCAACGTCGTCAGCGACACCCAGATCACCGCGATCGTGCCCGACGGGCTCGGTGTCGTCGACGTCCGGGTCACCAACAACCTGGGCACCTCCCCGGCCGTCCCCTTCGGGCAGTTCGCCTACGGCGGCCCGGAACCCGTGGTGGTCACCGGCATCGTCCCGGACAGCGGGACGCTCGGCACCGCCGTCACCATCAACGGCGCGGGCTTCGGCGGGGGCGGCACGCCCGTCGTGTACTTCGGCGACCGCCCCGCGACCGCCACGCCCGTCTCGCCGACCCAGATCAGGACGACGGTACCGATTCCCGATCCCAAGCAGCCCAAGACCGTCGACGTCAGGGTGCGGGTGAACGGCTACCTGTCCCCCGCCGTCCCGGCCGACGAGTTCACCCACACCGGCTGACCCTCCGTCGGCGGGGGTGCGGCAGCCGCGGGGCGAACCGGTTCCCTACCGGGTCGCCCCGCGGTGTTCGAAGCCGGTGACCAGGGCCTGCAGGCCGGCGTCGAACCACCGCTGGTAGTACTCGGCGTCGGCGCCGTCCTGCGCCGCCCCGGCGTCGGCGCCCTCGGCGGCCCCTCGCGTTCCCACCTGCGCCAGGGCGTGGCCCAGGGTGTAGACCCCGACGGACTGGATACGGATCAGCGCCTCCTCCTGGCCGACGCCGGCGGCGTCGAAGCGCTCCAGCAGCACGGCCAGGACCGGGACGGCGGTGTCGGGGTCCACCGGGTGGGTGGCCAGGAGGGGCACCGCGTTCGGGTGCTCCAGCAGCATGCGCCGGTAGGCGGCCGCGAACGCGGTCAGTGCCCCGGTCCACGTCGGCCCGGCGTCCAGGCCGGCCAGCGCGGTGGCGAACAGGTGGTTCACGACCCTGGCCAGGATGGCGTCACGGTTCGGGACATGGCGGTAGAGCGACATCGCGGCCACCCCGAGGTGCGCGCCGATCCGCCGCATCGTCAGCGCCTCCAGGCCCTCGCGGTCGAGCACCTCGATCGCCGCGGCGGTGATCTGGTCCGCGCTGATCTGCGCGGGGCGGCCTCCCCGGCCGGGTCGTGATGCCTGGTTCATGCCCTCAGGGTGACAGAGTCATCCGCTCAGGGTCACAGCCAGGGTGCTGCCCGTCATGGCCAGGGTGAGGAGGCCCACCACCATGTGCTGGACGTCGGGCACCACCGCGCGCCCCTCGGTGGGCAGCACCTTCAGCGTGCGGGCGTAGTCCCGGGCGTAGGACTCGCGCTGCGCCGCCGAGCTGATCCCGGCATAGGGCAGCCACCAGCTGGCCACGTGTCCGACCAGGACCAGCAGGCACAGCACCAGGGCCGCGATCCGGGAGGCCTGGTGGTCGAAGGCCACGCCGCCGGCGATGAGCAGCGGGACCGGGTAGTTGACGGCCGCGTCGCCGAGTCTCTCCCGGCGGTTGTCGCCCCTGAGGTCGTTGAGCGGGAACAGCGGCACCCACTCGGTGAGTACCAGCCAGGCCAGCCAGAGCAGCGGCATGGTGACGGCGATCGTGTGCATGGAGCATCCCCCTGCGGTCGTGGACGTTCGCGTTTGAGTACAGCGTAAGCTTACGTAGTACGCATAGTCCAACGAGAAGATCGCTGAGCCATCCCGCGACCGTCCGGGGGCGCTCCCCCGCGCCCGACGGACCTGCAGCCGGGCGGCGGCAGGCGTGTCGCGTGCCGCCCCGGCGCTCGGCGGGGTCAGCCGGTGGCCGGGCCGACGATGAGAAGGTCCGGGCCGATGCGGGGCAGCGCCCTCGGAGTCGGGACCGGCAATGAGGCCGCTCCGGCGCCCGCGTCCGCACCCGGGCCGCACAGCGTCTTGGCCATGAGCGAGCCGATCGCCTCCCCGCTCGCCGAGTCGTCCTTGCCCACGTACGGGTTGCGCGACAGGGCGAACTGCCGCCGCCCGTCCCGGCTGCCGAGCAGCAGGGTGCTCCAGCCGGCGAGGCCGCCGTCGTGGCCCCAGGCCGCCTCGCAGTCCGGTCCCAGGTCGATCCGGACCACGCCGAGCCCGTACCGAGCGCCCTCGATCGTGGTCGGCACCGTATCCGTCAGCGCGGCCGTTTCAGCGGACCGCAGCAGCTTCCCGCCGAACAGCGCGGCGTGGAAGCGGTCGAGGTCGGAGGTGGTGGAGATGCCGTTGCCGGCCGCGTCCACGACGGTCGGGTTGAGCCGGGTGATGTCGGCCGGCCCCGCCGGCATGCCGAGGTACGCGTGCGCGTGCGGTCCGCCGAGGCCGGTCTCGGAGCCCGGGAACGCCGTGTCGTCCAGGTGCAGGGGCCGGACGATCCGGCGCTCGACCTCGTCCTGCCAGGCGCGCCCGGTGACCTTCCGGACGATCATCCCGGCGAGGACGTAGTTGGTGTTGGAGTAGTGCCAGCCCTGCCCGGGGGCGAAGTAGGGCGCGTGCTCGGCGGAGACCGCGGCCAGCTGCTGCGGCCGGTAGTCCCGGTACCGCCACCTCCCGTACGCGAAGTCCTGCAGGTCGGCCTCGCTCCTGACCGTGAACCGCTCGTCCTCCGTGTGGTTGAACAGACCGCTGGTGTGGTTCAGCAGCTGCCGGACGGTGATCGCGGCACCGTTCGGAACGACCCCCGGCAGGTACCGCGCCACCGGGTCGTCCAACCCGAGCCGGCCCTCCCCCACCAGCTGGAGGACGACCGTGGACACGAAGGTCTTGGTCACGCTGCCGATCCGGAACCGGCCGTCCGGCCTGGCCGGCTGCCCGGTGGCCAGGTCCGCGGTCCCGGCGGCACCCCGCCATGGCGGGCGCCCGGCGAACCGGATCTCCGCGAGCGCGGCCGTCGCCCCGCCGCGCTCCACGAGGTCCCACAGCTCCTGCTGCCCGTCGACGCGTGGCCGGCGTTCCTCCACGGCCCCGCTTCCGGACGCCGGCGCGCCCGCCCCTCCCGCCGCCACGGCCGCCGTCGGGGCGAGCGTGACGACGGTGGCGCCGGCCAGGGCGACGGCGACGAGCCGCGTCGCCAGCCGGCCGCGCCGGCGCGGTGTCCGAGCCTGAACGATGGTCATGATGCCCGCCCCTCCGACCCGGCCCCGGGCCGTCGGCACCACGATCGCAGCTGCCGCACCCCTGGCGCGTCGCCCTCCGGAGGTCATCGGTCCTGAGCCCCGAGGACCAGGCGGCCCGGCCGGACGACGGATATGACGTCACGTCAAATCATTTTCAGGAGGCTTGAGTTGACCTCTTCGACACTGTCCGGCCTGGCGTTGGGCCTGTCCGCCCTGCGCCGACGGTGCGTTCCGGCGGCGGCACGGGGCCTGGTCAGGCGGCCAAGCCCAGACCGAGGGTGACCGCCACGGGAACGAGGTACAGCAGCGGGAAGGGCACGGTCGTGTACGAGCGGGCTCGCACGTTGGTGACCACGGCCCCGAGGAAGTACAGGATCAAGCCGACCGCAGCCGCGACGCCGACAGCCGGTACCGCCAGACCGGCCAACAAGCCCACCGCACCGGCCAGCTTGGCCAGCGCGAGCCGGCCCCACCACGAACGGGGCACCCCGTACTGGACGAGCGGCTGGGTGACGAACTCCGCGCGACGGGCCAGGGAAACCCCGGAGAAGCCGACCCACAGGGCGCTGACGACGGCGAGGACGGCATGGGCGACAGACACGGTGGTACCCCGGTTTCGCGTGGAGGGAAGCGGGCGGAAGGGTCCCCGCCGCTTCGTTGCACTTGCTCGGACACTCCACTGACCCGCCGCCCCTACCGGATGTGACAGCCCGACCGGAAAATCTTCGCCGGGTACCCGATGCGGTGGCACTCCCGTGCAGCGACGGCGGCGAATGCCGCCACAATCCCGCGACGCCGCCGACTTGCCGCACGTTGGTACCCGCGGCGCCGGTGCGCCCGCGCAAGCCTGGAAGGGCCAGGACTCGCGGTGCCCGGGCCGGCCCGCTGGTCCGTGGGCAAGTCCGCCACTCATGGTCTGCCGCACCTGTGCGGCGGCTCCGGGCCGGGACATGCGCTCGGGCCGCCGCACGGGTGCGGTCAGGCGGCCGGGGCCGGGGCCGGGGCCGCCGAAGCGGGCCGGCCCGGGGTGGGAGTCGCGTCGGGCCGGGCGGTCGCCGCGGGTGCCGCCGCCTTCGCCGGGGTCGGGGAGACGGCCGGCCGCGCCATCAACTCGGTGCTCTGCCGCGCCTGTTCCACCTGAGGGGTGACGGCAGCAGCCGTCTGCTCCACGGCCGGACCGCCCAGGGCCCGTACGGGCGCGGCGGATTCCGGCCGGGTGCTCAGTACGTGGCTGGCGGCCTCGTCGAGGCTGACCGCGCGCTGTAGGCGGGTGGCCAACCGGCCGGCCTCCCGCCCGAGGGAGGCGACGTCGTTCCAGCTGAGGGTGAGGACGACGCGGAGTTCGGCGTTCCCGTCCGGCAGGGCACGCAGGGGCGGTACGGACAGATCGTTCACGGGACCATCCTGTGTTCGGTGCGGACGACGCCCGGCCGGTGCGGCCGCGCGTTCACAGGAGAAGAGGGGCATTCCGGCAAACCATCCCGCGACTTTGCCCATCTTTTACCTTCGGCACGGGCCCGCGGCCACCTGTCGGGGATGGCCGCCGGCACCTCGACCGGGCGAGCCCGTGCCCGACGACGTGGTGCGCGGACAGTCGACTGGTCGGCCTCGTGGAGCTGCACGGTTCCGACGACCGCGCAGGCCCCCGGCACGGACGGACCCGGCCGGGCCC
>NZ_JBEYVJ010000391.1:0-6115 GCF_040643935.1 Kitasatospora sp. NPDC047058
GCCGCCGCCCGGCTCGGCCGCGAGGCCGCCGTCCGGCTGCTGCCGGCCGGTGCCCGCGGGCGGCCGTGCGCCGTGCTCGACCTGTCCGCACCGGCGCGCTCGCCGCAGCCCTTCGGCAGGGACCTCTACCCGGCCATCGCCGCACGCCACTCCAGCCGTCAGCCGTTCACCAACCGGGACGTCCCCGAGGCGCTGGTCGCCGAGCTCATCGCGGCGGCCCACGAGGAGGGCGCCACGCTGACCCTGCTGGAGGAGGCCGACGTCCGCCGGGTGCTCGCCCTCCAAGCCCCGCAGCCGGCGCCCGGTCGGGCGAGGGCCTGCGGGTGCTGCGGGCCCGGCCCGAGCTGCTCGGGCTGCTCGCCGTGACCTGGCTGTTCAACCTGTTCTACGGCCCCGTCGAGGTCGCGCTGCCGCTGTTCGTCGGGCAGGAGCTGCACGCCGGTCCGGGACTGCTCGGCCTCTACTGGGCGGCCTTCGGTACCGGCGCCGTGGCCGGCGCGCTGTTCGCCGGCGCCCTGCGTCGGCTCCCGCTGTGGCCGGTGCTGCTCGGCATCGTGGCCGGTCACGGGCTGGCGATGCTGCCCTTCGGGTTCCACGCCCCCGCGGCCGTCTCCCTGGCCGGCTTCGCCCTGGCCGGGGTGGTCTACGGCCCGTACAACGCCCTGGCCTTCCACCTGTTCCAGAACCTCACCCCGCCCGCCGCGCTGACCGCCGTCCTCGCCTTCCGGTCGGCCGTCCTCCTGGCCGCTTCCCCGGCCGGCGCGGCCCTCGGCGGCCCCCTGACCACCGCACTGGGGCCGCCGCTCGTCCTGGCCGGCACCGGCCTCACCATGCTGGCGACCGCCGCCGGCGCCGCCGCACTGCGGGCCCGCCGCACCAGGGCGTGCCTGATCGCCGGCGGGTGACGTCAGCCTGCGGCCGGGGCGGTCCGGGGTGCGCCGGGCCGCCCGCCGGGGGCGGGGTTGCGAGGCGGTCCCGGCCGGGCAACTCCCTTGGCGCCGCTCACCGTTCGCCGGGCGCACCGGTGGCGTCCGGAAAGCGGCCGTCACAGCTGCGGCGGGACCGGCCGGGTCTTCGACCGCCTCACCGCGATCCCGCGCGCGAGGTCGAACGCCGTCACCGGATCACCGTCGCCCGTCCACGGATGCGCGCCGCACCACGGGCCGATCAGCCGGAACTGGTCCACCGCCGGCGCGTACAGGCCCGCCTGGACGAGGTACGTCGCGAGGAGGTGCCGCAGCGCGGGCAGGTGCGGGTCGTCCGCCGGCACGGTCGACAGGGCGGCCGCGACCGCCCGTAGCCGACGCTTCGCCGTGGCGCCGGCCAGGAGTCGGCCGGCCGCCCTGCGCAGCGCCAGTTCGTGGATCGCGTGCAGGTAGATCCCGGGCAGCGGGCTTCCCGCGGGCGCGCCGTCCACGGCCCGCTCGGCGAACGCCAGCATCTGCCGGTCCGAGCCGGCCCACTTGGCGCACCAGTACTGCAGGCCCTGCCAGTGTCCGGCGTAGTGGTGCGGAGCGCGCTGGACCAGCCCGGCCCACAGCGGCGCGAACCGGTCGGGCGGGTACTGGGCCCCGCGCGCCGCCATCACCATGACCACCCACGGGCCCGGGTCCTCGGCGGACAGCAGGGCCGCCCGCCTGGCCGCCTCGATCGCGGCCGGCAGCAGCTCCCGGAACCGTGCCATGTTCCGGGGCGGCACCTCGTGGGCGTAGCCGGAACCCCGGACCGCCCAGGCGCGGCGCACCAGTACCAGGGCGTCCACCGTGGCCGCGTCGCAGTTGTTCGGGTCGGCCGTCCGCCAGTTCGTCAGCCAGGCGTCGTCCGTGTCCGCGACGTGGGCCAGCAGCTCCAGCCGGGACCAGCGCTCGTCCCAGTCCTGCCCGGCCGCCGCCGCGTACCCGGCGGCCCGGCCCCAGTCCCCGGTCCACGCGGCGTCGGCGATCGCCTGGCAGCGCCGGCGCTCCTCCTCGGACACCGGCGGTCCGGCCCGGCCGGGGTCGAGCCGCTCGCGCGGAACGAGGCCGTACGCGGCGGCGTCGAACCTGGTCCGCGCCCACCGCTCGGCGAGGTACCGGAAGGGCTGGTCGTGCAGCACGACGTAGACGAGCGCGATGACCAGCATCTCGAACAGAAGATCCACAGCCATGGATCCTCCCGGTTCGGAGGGCGCGCGTGCAACGCGGAAAAAGGGTCGCCGGACGGCCCCTTCCGTGCCAGCATGCCCGGTATGGGGACGATCCTGCACGGCACCCACGTGACCCTCCGGCCGGCCACCGACGACGACGTTCCGGCGCTCGTGGCGATCCGCTCGACGCCCGAGGTGTACGCCCGCTGGCGGGGCGGTGACGACCTCGCCGACGCCGTGGCCGGCGACCTCAAGGAGCCGGACACCGAGACCTTCGTGATCACGGTGGGCGGGCAGGTGGCCGGTGCCGTCCAGTGGTACGCCAACAACGACGACGAGTACCGCCACGCGGGCATGGACATCTACCTCGACCCGGCCCACCACGGCCGCGGCCTCGGCACCGACGCCGTCCGCACCCTCGCCCGCCACCTCGTCGGCCACCACCACTACCACCGGCTGATCATCGACCCGGCCGCCGACAACGCGGCGGCGATCCGCTGCTACGAGAAGGTCGGATTCCGCCCGGTGGGCACGATGCGCCGGTACGAGCGCGGCGCGGACGGCACGTGGCACGACAACCTGCTGATGGACCTCCTGGCGGACGAGCTCGTCGAGGAGTGACGGCGCGCCGGTGCAGCACGGCCCGGCCCGGCTCCTGGAGGGGAACCGGGCCGGGCCGTGGTGTCCGCGGTCGGGCGGGGGTCAGAAGACGAGCTTGACGACGGCGCTGGCCGCGGCCTTGCCCGCCGCGGAGAGGATCTCCTTCACGAGGTCGCCGAGGGCACCGGTGACGCCGGCGGCGAGGGTGTCCGTGGCGTCCAGGGTGGCCTTGAAGGTGCCGTTGAGGATGCCGTCCCACTTGGCGGTGATCTGCGGGTTGTTGCCGACGAAGGTGAAGTCGTCGTTGCGGTCGGGGGTGCCGAAGGGCAGGCCGGCGATGGTTCCCTCGGTGTGGCCGGAGTGCTGGAAGGTGAACACCGTCCCGTCCGGCGTCATCACCGCGGCGGTGATCGTGTAGTCGATGTTGTCGAACCCGCTGTCGTGGGCGTGCGTGCTGAACGAGAAGAAGCCGTCCTGCCGCATCACGACGTGGGCCGAACCGCCGATGGCGATGTCGGTGGTGACGTCCTGGTCGAAGTTCTTGCTCGACGTGTCGTACCAGAACTGGTCCTGGACCGAGGCGTCCCCGCCGGTGAACCAGAGCTCCATGCTGGCGGGGATGCGGGAGACGGCGGCGAGGCCGCTGGTGACGGAGGCGGTGCCGGCCGGGGCGAGTTCGAAGCCCTGCCAGGTGTTGCCCTCGTACCAGTAGCGGTCCTGCACCGACCCGTTCCCGCCGACGAACCAGAGCTCCATGCTGCCCGGGATCCGGGAGACCGCGGTGATGCCGCTGTGGGTGGAGGCACTGCCGGGGCCGGAGAGTTCGAAGCCCTGCCAGTTGCCGCCCTCGTACCAGTAGCGGTCCTGGACGGAGCCGTTGGCCCCGACGTACCACATCTCCATGCTGTTCGGGACGCGGGACACCGCCGCGACGCCGCCGGTGACGGAGGCGCTGCCGGGGCCGGAGAGTTCGAAGCCCTGCCAGTTGCCGCCCTCGTACCAGTAGCGGTCCTGCACCGAGCCGTTCGCCCCGACGTACCAGAGCTCCATGCTGTTCGGGACGCGGGAGACGGCCGCGATCCCGCCCATCGTGGAGGCGCTGCCGGGGCCGGAGAGTTCGAAGCCCTGCCAGTTGCCGCCCTCGTACCAGAACCGGTCCTGGACCGAGCCGTTGGCGCCGGTGAACCACACCTCCATGCTGTTCGGGATGCGCGAGACGGCGGCGACGCCGCCGGTGGTCGCGGCGCTGCCGGGGGGCGCGAGCTCGAAGCCCTGCCAGTTGTCGCCCTCGTACCAGAACCGGTCCTGGACGGAGCCGTTCGCCCCGATGAACCAGACCTCCATGCTGCCGGGGATGCGCGACACCGCCGCGATGCCGCCGTTCACGGAGGCGCTGCCGGCGGGCGCCAGCTCGTAGCGCTTCCACGGCGACCCCTCGTACCAGTACGCCCCCTGGACCGAGCCGTTGGAGGCGACCCACCACACCTCCATGCTGCCCGGGATCCGGGAGACCGCGGCGACCCGGCTCGACTGGTCCGCGCTGCCGGCCGACGCGAGCGTGAATCGGTTCCAACCCATCTGGGATCCTCCAGTGTCCGCTGCCGTGGAACACGGGCCGGGGAGCGCCCCGGCACGTGGGGGCCGGGCCGTCGGTGACGGCCCGGCTCGCGTCGAGCACCGGCCGGTTTTGCCGACCGGTGCTCAACTCGTGCACCCACGGTAGGAATTCGCGCGGACGAGGGCATGAGGCCGTGGTCCTGTACACGTCCCGGGACCAGCGCACCAGCCCGGAGCGCCCGGCCGTGGGACCACCCGGTGCCCCGCCGCGGGATCGGGCAGGCTCCCAGGGAACTCTCAGGAAGAGGCAACCGAACGGCAGTTCCCCGCTGTCTCCCATGTCACCGGGCACACGGGCCCGGGCGGCACAGGAATCCGGGCACCCAGCGCAATGAATCTGACAGGCACTCCCTTCCTCATCCTCACCATCCTCCTGTTCGTGGCCTCCATCGCGCTGGCCATGGCGCAGTGGCTGGGGGTGCGCGGCGGCGGCCGCTGGGCCTTCCCCGGGCGGACGCGGACCACGGAACAGCGGCGCGCGCCGCTGCGCGTGCTCTCGTACCTCGGCACCGTGCTGCTCTGCCAGTTCACCGCCGTGGCCATGGTCTTCGTCATCGTCAACAACGAGAACCAGCTCTACGGCACCTGGGGCGACCTGCTGGGCACCTCGAACCACGTCCGGGCCGTGCCCGTGCCCCCGAAGGACGAGGGCCTGGCCGGCGACCAGGCCGCCGCCTCCTCCGCCGCGGCCGCCACCGGACCGTCCGGCACCCCCGCGCCCAAGGTGCCGCAGGAGTTCCACGCACCGTCCTCGGACGCCGTGCCCAGGAGCGTGAAGCAGGCCGACCTCAAGGGCAGGCTCTCCGGCGTCGACGGTGAGGTCCTGGTCTGGACGCCGCCGCAGTACGACGACCCGGCGTACAAGGACAAGACCTTCCCGGTGGTCGAGCTGCTGGTCGGCTACCCCGGGGCCTCCAGCGCCTGGTTCGGCGAGACCATGGACGCGACCAAGCAGCTCGAACCGCTGATGAGGTCCGGCCAGGTGACGCCGTTCATCCTGGTCTCGCCGCGCGTCACCCTCCTCGGCGGCACCGACACCGGGTGCGCCGACGTCCCGGGCAAGGTCAACGCCGAGACCTGGCTGTCGCGGGACGTCCCGCAGATGATCGTGGACAACTTCCGGGCCGACACCACCCCGGACCGCTGGGCCCTGTCCGGCTACTCGGCCGGCGCCCACTGCGCCGCGCGCCTCGCGCTCGCCCACCCGAACCGGTACCGGGCCGCGATCAGCATGTCCGGCTACAACAACCCGGCCGGCGAGCCGTCCTCGCTGACCGCCAAGGACCCGAAGCTGCGCGAGACCTCCAACCCGCTCTACATCCTGACCCACGCCCCGACGCCGCCGAACGTCGCGCTCTACGTGACCGGCAAGCGCGGCGACGGCCTGGAGGACGCGACCGCCCTCCAGCAGGCGGCGAAGAGCCCGACCACCGTCACCCCGGTCGAGACCACCGGTGCGCACCTGACGTCGACGTGGAAGCCGCTGGTCGTCCCGACCTTCAAGTGGCTGACCGGGATCATCCCGCCCCGGTAGCGGTCAGCGCGGCTCCCCGGTGGGGGTGAACGGCGGCCCCGGGGCGATGGGCGTCGGGGCGATCGTGATCACCGGCCCCAGCGGGGCGCAGCCGTTCCACGTGACCGCCTGCCAGGGCGGGCAGGCGGTCGGCCGCGGCGGCAGGGTCGGCACCGGCCGCGGCGGCGGGGACGGCCATCTCGATGCGGCTGCCGCTGATCGACGGGCACGGGAACTTCGGTTCGCTGGGCAACGACGAC
>NZ_JBEYVJ010000392.1:0-6066 GCF_040643935.1 Kitasatospora sp. NPDC047058
ATTTTAAATGATCCGGGTACCACCGAGAACTAAACCTTTGCTTTTACACTATTACCCTCCACGCCGCTCTTCCGATGGGGCCGGCCCGCACCTGGGCGCGGGCCCGCGCCCACCGCCCGCGCACGGGCGCCTCGTCGGGGCTCTCGGGCGCGGTCCCGGACCGCTCCTGGGTGACGGGCATGGCCACCGGCGCACCATCTCTACTCGGCGCCGCCTCGCCGGGGGTTCGGGGGCGGCTGTTCGGACGCTGTCCGAAGAAGGTACCCCGGAAAGACACCCGGTCGTGAGGTGAGGGTGGTCCGGGCCGGTTCAGCGCGGGTGGTAGCGGACCTCGCCGAACGGCCAGGCCTCGGCGAGCCAGGCGGAGACCGTCCGGTGGAGCACGGCGTCCAGCTCGGACCGGTCGGCGCGGACCCAGGAGCTGACCTTGGTGACGGACGGGTCCTCACGGTCCGGGTAGATGTAGACGCAGCCGACCACGGCGTCCCCCGGGGTCTCCAGGACGGTGTAGGTGAAGCCGCGGCGGTGCGCGAAGTCGTCGGCGTGCCGGCGCAGGTCGGCCAGGTTCTGCTCGGGGGTCATGCCCCCGGCCGGCGGCCAGCCGCCGGTGAAGCCGGCCGTCGCGCGGATGTGGTCGACGCTCGACGTCCAGGCCGCGAGGTCGGACGCGTTGTGCTGCTCGCCGAGGGGCTCCAGGCGGAACCCCCCGGCGGTGAGCGTGCGGGGGACGGTGAAGTCGGCGGGTACCAGTTCGGTGGTCATGTGGATCAACCTAGATCGGGCTGCCCGGCCGGTTCACCGGGTTTTCACCCGGCGGCGAGGTGGACCGTCCGGCCGCGGACCACGGTGCGCAGGCAGGTCGGGAGCGGGCGGCCCGGGGTGAGGTCGGGCAGGCCGGGGGTGCCGGAGCGCGGGTCGGTGGACCAGCCGGCCACCCGGGAGTCGGGGGCCTGGACGACCAGGTCGTCGGCGGCCCAGACCGCGTAGCTGGCGACCGCGCCGGGAACGAGGACGCCGTCCTGGTCGCGGCCGAGCGCGCGCCAGCCACCGCGGGTGTGGGCGGTGAAGGCGGCGCGGACCGAGATCCGGTGCTCCGGGGTCCGGTGGAAGGCGGCCGCCCGGACGGTGCCCCACGGGTCGAGCGGGGTGACCGGGGCGTCCGAGCCGAAGGCCAGCGGGACGCCGGCCCGCAGCAGCGCCGCGAAGGGGTTCAGCGCGGCGGCGCGCTCGGCGCCCAGGCGCTGGACGTACATGCCGTCCGGGCCGCCCCAGGCGGCGTCGAAGGCCGGCTGGACGGAGGCGGTCAGGCCGAGCTCGGCGAAGGCCGCGACGGACTTGTCGTCCAGCGCCTCGGCGTGCTCGACCCGGTGGCGCAGCGCCCTGACCCGGTCGGCGCCGACCCGCTCCCCGGCCGCCCGGACGCCGTCCAGCACCGCCGTGATCGCGGCGTCGCCGATGGCGTGGAAGCCGGCCTGCAGCCCGGCCTCGGTGCAGGCGGCGACGTGGTCGGCGATCTGCCCGGCGCTCAGGTAGGAGGTGCCGGTGTGGTCGGCGTCGGCGTAGGGGGCGTGCAGGCAGGCGGTGTGCGAGCCGAGCGCGCCGTCGGCGAAGAGGTCGCCGCCGGCGCCGGCCGCGCCGAGCCTGGCCGCCGTCTCGACACCACCCAACTCGCCCCAGTAGCCGAAGACTTCGGGGCCCTTGTGCTCGGCGGCGAGGGCGAGCAGGGCGGCCAGGTCGGCCTCGGAGGAGATCTCCGGGCCGGCGCACTCGTGGAGCGAGCCGATGCCGAGTTCGGCGGCCCGGGTGAGGGTGGCGCGCTGGGCGCGGCGGCGCTGCCCGGGGGTGAGGCGGGCCAGCGCGGTCTGCCGGACGGCGTGGTGGGCGTCGCGGGTGAGCGGGCCGTCGGCGGAGTAGCCGGGCTGCCCGGCCAGGCCGGCGGTGAGCGCGCGCAGGGCGCCGGTGGCGAGCGCGGAGTGCACGTCGGTGCGGGAGAGGTAGACGGCGGCGCCGCCGGCGGCCGCGTCCAGCTCGGCGAGGGTCGGCGGGCGGCCCTCGGGCCAGCCCGTCTCGTCCCAGCCGTGGCCGATGAGCACGCCGCCGGGCTCCTCCTGGGCCCCGACGAAGGCGGTGACGGCGGCCAGCGCGGCGGCCAGCGAGGGGCTGCCGGTGAGGTCGAGGCCGGTGAGCGCCAACCCGGTGGAGGTGGCGTGCACGTGCGCGTCGACGAAGGCGGGGGTGACCAGCGCGCCGTCCAGCTCGACGATCTCGTCCGCCGTGTCCTCGTACGCCTCGGCGGCGCCGTCGCTGCCGACCCAGGCGACGTGCTCGCCCTCGACGAGCATCGCGGTGGCGAAGGGGTCGGCGGGGCTGTAGACGGCGCCACCGCGCAGCAGGACGGTCCGTGGGCCCCTCCTGCCCGCGGACGGGCCGGAAGGGAGGGTGCGTTCGGTCATGGCCCCAAGTCTGCACGCCGGCGGACCCGCCCCGGCCTCCGGGGCAGGTCCGACGCGCGCTCAGAGCTTCGGGGGCCGCGCCTCGTACGGGGTGGAGAGGACGACGGTGGTGCGGGTGGAGACGCCGGCCGCGCTGCGGATCCGGGCCAGCAGGTCCTCGAGGTCGCCGGGGGCGCCGACGCGGACCTTGAGGATGTAGTTCTCGTCCCCGGCGACGCTGTGGCAGGCCTCGATCTCGGGCAGCCCGGCGAGCCGCTCGGGGGTGTCGTCCGGGGCGCTGGGGTCGAAGGGCTTGACCGAGATGAACGCGGTCAGCGCCAGCTCGACCGCGTCCGGGTCGATGATCGCGGTGTAGCCGCGGATCACCCCGCGCTGCTCCAGGCGCCGCACCCGCTGGTGCACCGCCGAGGTGGACAGGCCGGTGGCCTTGCCCAGGTCCGTGTAGCTCATCCGGCCGTCCTCGAGGAGCAGCTGGACGATGCGTTGGTCGAGATCCTCCACAAGGCGCAAACCTACCCGTTCGGGGGCGTCGCCGGTGCCACGGGCGGAGCGCGCGGTGGCACGGGTGGCGTCACGGAGTGCCGGGCGGGCATGTGCCGGGCGAATGTGGCGAAGGACACACCGCGTGCATCACAGTGCACCGGCCTGCAGGGTTATGACTCCGCGTCGCAGGGAAGTGCTGGTTGTGGCCCCGGTCGACCACGCCGGGCCCGATCCGAGGGGGATCACCATGCGTGCAACTGACCAGCAGTCGCTGAGCGCCGACGACACCCACGATATGACCGGCCGCGACGACCTCGCGGTCCCGATCGGCCACGCGCCGGGGGTGGACCCGGGCGAGGCCGACACCTGGGAGATCATCCGGGTGCACTGCCCCGAGTGCCGCCGGCCGATCGCCCTGGTCGGCGACGAGGAGCGGCTGCCGCAGCACGCCGTGCTGCCCACCGCCTGGCACCCCTTCTCCCCCGCGCTCTGCCCGGGCTCGGGCGCGTCGGCGGACGACCTGGCCGAGGTGGAGCCGTCCGAGGAGACGGCGGCGGACGGCCTGGCCGCGCTGCTCGCGCTGCCGGCCGAACTCGACTGGCGGAAGCAGCCGTTCTCGCACGCCGTGGCGCACCGCCCGGTGCGGGTCCCGGCCGGTGCTCCGGTCATCCCGCAGCAGCGCAGCCGGCTCGTCCGGCACTGACCGCGCGTTCCGGCCGGGCGGCTCCCGGCCGGAGACACGGAAACCGACGGGCGTCACTCCGCACCCTGGAGTGACGCCCGTCGGCCGTTGTGGGGGCCTCCCGGCCCTGGTTCAGCCCCGGGCCGTGGCCCGGGCCCCGGCTCAGCCCTTGGTGAGGTGACGGCCGATCACCAGGCGCTGGATCTGGTTGGTGCCCTCGACGATCTGCAGCACCTTGGCCTCGCGCATGTAGCGCTCGGCCGGGAAGTCCTGGGTGTAGCCGTAGCCGCCGAGCACCTGGACGGCGTCGGTGGTCACCCGCATCGCGGTGTCGGTGCAGAACAGCTTGGCCATCGCCGCCTCCTTGGAGAACGGCAGGCCCGCGTCGCGCAGGCGCGCGGCGGACAGGTAGAGCGCGCGGCCGGCCTCGATCTGGGTGGCCATGTCGGCGAGCATGAAGGACAGGCCCTGGAAGTCGGCGATCGGCCGGCCGAACTGGCGGCGGGTGCGGGCGTAGTCGACGGCGAGGTCGAGCGCGGCCTGGGCGACGCCGATCGCGCAGGCGGCGATGCCGAGGCGGCCGGAGTCCAGCGCGGCGAGCGCGATCTGGAAGCCCTGGCCCTCGGTGCCGACCAGCCGGTCGCGGGAGACCCGGGCGCCGTCGAAGTGCAGCTGCGCGGTCGGCGAGGACTTCATGCCCATCTTCTGCTCCGGCGGGGCGGCCGAGAGGCCCGGCACCGACCCGGGCACCAGCAGGCAGCTGATGCCGCGCGGGCCCGGCTCGCCGGTGCGGACCAGGGCGCTGTAGAAGTCGGCCTGCCCGCCGTGGGTGATCCACGCCTTGGTGCCGCTCACCACGTAGTCCTCGCCGTCCAGGTCGGCGCGGGTGCGCAGGGCGGCGGCGTCGGAGCCGGACTGCGGCTCGGAGAGGCAGTAGGCGCCGAGCTGCTCGCCGGAGAGCATGCCGGGCAGCCACGCGGCGCGCTGCTCGTCGGTGCCGAAGGTGGCCAGTGCGTGGCAGGACAGGGTGTGCACGCTGACGCCGAGGCCGACCGCCAGCCAGCCGGCCGCCAGCTCCTCCAGGACCTGGAGGTACACCTCGTAGGGCTGGTCGCCGCCGCCGTGCTTCTCCTCGTACGGGAGGGAGAGCAGGCCCGCCTCGCCGAGGGTGCGGAAGACCTCGCGGGGGAAGCGGCCGACGGCCTCGTCCTCCGCCGCGCGCGGCTGGAGCTCGCGCTGGACCAGCTCCCGGGTGAGGCTCAGCAGCTCGCGGGCCTCCTCGGTCGGCAGCTGGCGGTCCACGGCTTTCGCAGGGGAGGGGGTCATGGCGGCTCGTCGCCTCCTCGTTCGGGCGCCGGACCCCGGTGTGGCGGGCCCGACGCGGGGTGTGGCAGGTCGGCCCGACCGGCACCGGGTTGCGGTGAACGGCCGTTCACGTACGTGGCGAAGCGAGTATGCCCGATCCCGGCGCCGCCGTCACGACCTGCGAAGAATCACTGTCCGTATCGGCGTGCGGGCCACCGTAGGGTGGCCGATGTGGCTCCTTCCGAAACCTCCGAAAGCTCGTCCGGCCGGGGAACGCGCGTACCCGTTCCGGCGTCCGCCGCGGACCTGACCGCGTTCGCCGCCGAGCTGCGCGCAGTGGCGCCGTCCTGCGGGCCGGTGCGGCTGGTCGCGGTGGACGGACACGCCGGGTCGGGCAAGACCACCTTCGCGGGTCGGCTGGCCGCCGCGCTCGGCGGCGCGCCGGTGGTCCACCTGGACGACCTGGCCACCCACGCGGAGCCGTTCGGCTGGACGGAGCGGCTGCGCACGCAGGTGCTGGAGCCGCTGGCGGCCGGGCGGGACACCGGGTACCGGGTGTACGACTGGACGCTGCGCCGGTTCGCCTCGACGGCGGCGGTGCCGCTCGCGCCGGTGGTCCTGGTGGAGGGGGTCGGCGCCGGGCGGCGCGCGGTGCGGCCGTGGCTCGCCCGGCTGGTGTGGATGGAGCTGGCGGCCGAGGACGCGCGACGGCGCGGCGAGGAGCGGGACGGGCCGGCCCTGGCGGAGTTCTGGGAGGGCTGGGCGCGGGCCGAATCCGCGCATTTCGCCGCCGACCCGAGCCGCCCGTACGCCGGGACGACGGTCGACGGGGTGACCGGACGGATCTCACCGAACACCGTCGGTGAACCTTCAACAAGCCCTTGACCTGCGACGTTGTCGCGAATTAGGTTCTGACCAGTTGCCGAACCCGCAGATCGTGCAACCAAGGACTCGGCACCCCCGGCTTGTTCCCCCGTGAGCCGGGGGTGTCGTCCCCTTTCCGCGGCCGGATGCCCCGACGGCACCCGTCCGGACGCCTGCCCGGCACCGGTCCGGCACCCGCCCGGCATCGTCCGGACGCCCGCCCCGGGCGCCGGCGCCTCCGCAGCCCGCGGCCACCCGCGGACCGAGCTGCGCGAAACG
>NZ_JBEYVJ010000393.1:0-6037 GCF_040643935.1 Kitasatospora sp. NPDC047058
GACGGCTGTTCCGGCCGTCGGGGCCGGGGCGCAGGGCCGGTCGGTGTCAGGGCTTGCGGCCGACGCCCGCGTACATCCAGCGGGTGGTGTTCTCCGTCGGGCCGTCCGGCCGCCAGAGCGGGACGAAGTCGACGCCGGGCTCCAGGAGCTCCCAGTCCGTGAAGAACTGCTCGATCCGGCCGCGGAACCGGTCGGTGATGCCCGACTCGGTTCTGTTCCAGGTCTTCGCCACCTCCTCGGCCCGCTGCGGGTTGCCCTCGGAGGTGCTGTGCGAGATGAGGAGGTGGCTGCCCGGGGCGACCCGGCGATGGATCGCCCGGAGCGCGCCGTCCGCGTGGGCGTCGTCCACGAAGTGGAGGACGGCGAGGAGCAGCACCGCGACGGGCTGGGAGAAGTCGATCAGCTCGCGGAGCTCCGGGCGGTCCAGGAGTTCGTCCAGGTCGCGCAGGTCGCCGGTCAGGACGGTGGTGGTGCGGTTGTCCGCGAGGAGGGCCCGCCCGTGCGCGAGGACGATCGGGTCGTTGTCGATGTAGACCACCCGCGCGTCCGGGGCGACCGCCTGCGCGACCTCGTGCACGTTGCCCCGGGCGGGCAGGCCCGAGCCGATGTCGATGAACTGGCGGACCCCCGCGTCGACGCAGAGCCGGACGGCGCGGCGCAGGAAGGCGCGGTTCTCGCGGGCCGCCTGCGGGACGTCGGGCGCGACGGCGACGGCGTGTTCGGCGGCGGCCCGGTCGGGCGGGAAGTTGTCCTTCCCGCCGAGCCAGTAGTCGTAGATGCGGGCCGGATGCGGCCGGTCGGTCTGCAGGTCGAACGTGTCGCTGCTGTCCGTGGTGTCGAACATCCGGTCCCCTCCGGTGAACTGAACGGCGGTCACGCACCCGTGGCGCGGTGACGGCCTGTCGAACGTCCACGCATGATAGCGGGCCGTCCGACGGCGGCCGGGCGGGGCGCGGGGTCGCCGGGCCCGGCCGGCCGGGTCAGAGCGGCCCGTGTTCCCGCAGCACCCGCCGGGCCTGGGCGAACAGCATGCCGACGTTCACGGACTTGCGGCACACGACGACGGCGACGACCTCGTCCGTGCTGTCCATGCGGAGGAAGAGGTGGGTCAGGTTGTCGCTGTTGACGAGGATCTCCTGGAAGTAGTGGCGGTCGCTCACCACGCCGCGCCGCTCCTTGAAGATGCCCTCGATCATCACCACGTTGCGGCCCTGGAACAGGTCGAGGGTGGCCGCCGCCAGCATGTCGAGGACCTCCGGCGGGTGGGTGTCGACGGTCTCCACCGCGAGCAGCATGCCGGTGGACATGTCGATGATCCCGGCGGCCACGCAGTCGGGCGCCTCCGCGCGGAGGCTCTTCACGATGCGTGCCACCCGTTCGGACATGCTGGGGCTGGGGTGGGCTTCCGGCAGGTTCACGGTGATTCTCCTGGTGTGGTCGTCAGTTCGGGGTGGTTCGTGACCGGTGGTTCGTGACCGGTGGTTCGGCGGGACGGGTCGCCCGGCGGCTCAACCGGCCGTCCCGGCCGGCTCGGCGGGGACGGCAGCGGGGTCGGGGTCGGGAGCGGGGGGAGCGGGAGAGGCGAGGACCGAGCCGATGCGTTCCGCCGCGCCCTGGGTCTCCAGGTGCAGCCGCTTCACGTCCATGCCCGCGTCGCCGAGCACGGCGATCAGCCCCAGCTCGCCGATCGCCTGGGCGAAGAGGTAACCGTTGCTGAACCGGGCCAGCGTGTGCCGCAGCGGTCCCTTGCCGGTGGCGCTCCCGGACCGGCGGGCGATGCCGACCGCGGCGGCGGTGAGCGCGGCCAGCACCTCCGGGTCGGCCGCCTCGTCGGTCTCGGCCGTGATCAGCAGCCCGTCGGCGGACGCCACGACCACGTCGGTGACCCCGACCACCCGGTCCCGGAGAAGCCGCATTTCGGCGGCCAGGTCGTCACCCTTGATCGGCATGGTGCTCCTTGCTCTTCGTTTCGCTTCGTTCGTTCGGTGCGCTTCATGAGGCTCGTGGGGTGCGTGGGTTGCGCGTGTGCCGCATGACGGTGGTGAGTTGCGTGAGTCGCGTGGGTTGCATGGGTCGAGCGCGTTGTGCGCGTTCAGTCCGCGGACGCGCTCCAGGGGCGGTCGGTGACCGGCCGCAGCGGGAGGAGGTCGTTGATCCCGCTGGCTCCGCGCTGTCGGACCGGAAGGGCCGGCAGGCCGGTGCGGCCGCCCGCCGGGAGCGGCGCCGGGCCGTTCTCGGCGGCGCTCCCGGTACGGTGCGCGGGCGCCGTCTCGACCAGGCCCTCGCCCTGCATCCGCGCCAGCTCCACGGTCACGGCGTACAGGCTGCGCCCGAGGAGGAACGCGATGTCGCGGGCGCTGCGGCGGCCGTTGACGCGCCGGAGGATCTCGCGCCGGTCGCCGCCCACCGGGCCGTCCAGCAGCGTGGTCCCCGCTGCCGTGCGCTGCGGCCGGCTGCTGAACGGCGGGTGCGGGGACGCGAGGGAGGCGATCACCCCGATCCGCCGGGCGGCCTCCTGGAGGAGCCAGTCCGCCTCGATGCCCTGCGGGGCGGCGAGGTGCTGGAAGGGGGCGCCGGCGTCGAAGGAGAATCCGTCGATCCGTCCCATGCCGATCGCCAGCGCTCCGTCCAACGCCGCCATCAGGCAGACCAGTTGCAGCTCGGCCCGGCCGACCAGTCCGCGGGCGACGAGTTCGGCGCCGGCCCGGTCGCCGGCGGCCCCGGCCCGGACGGCGGCCGTCCAGTCGGTCTCGCTGACCCGTCCGGAGTGCAGCAGCAGGGTCTCCACGTCCGGGGCGCCCGGCGAGGACACCTCGACGACGGCGCCGGTCCGGAAGTGGAACTGCCCGCCGGGATCGCCCGCGACCTGGAGGGCGCCCGAGAACCGTCCGGTCCGGGCCCTCCGCTCCACCTCGGAGGTGACGGACACCAGGGAGTCGCTGTGTGTCGCGGTGGCCGGCTTGTCGACTTCTGGCATGTTCCCCGCAATCGCCCGGATTGAGTGGCTTTCGACTTCGGGTTCGGACCCTAGCCGGGCAGTCGAATCCGCGATCGAGAAGATCGCAATTGATCGGGCGGCTTGTTCATATGCACATATGACCAACTATCGAGGGCTGGCGGTGGTTGAATCCGCTGCCATCTGTCGGGTTTGCGACCCGGTGGTGCCGGCCGGCCCGAGGGCCGTGGGCTGGGCTGGGCCGGGCTGGGCCGGGGCAGGCCTGGTCGGTGCCGGGCCGGTGTCGTGGGCCGGCCGGGTGTCCTCGGGCGTGGTCCGGCCCGGGCTGAGGAATCGTTTCTCCTCGGCCCGGGCCGGTGGGAACGTGCGGGATCAGCCGTTGGCGAGTGCCTGGAGGCGGTCGTAGGCGCCGTTGAAGAGGTCCTGGTCGCCGGGGAAGGTGCCGGAGTCGGCGTACTGCCAGAAGGTCTGGTAGCCCCAGCCGTTGGGGAGGGTGCCGACGGCGGAGGCGTAACGGGCTATCCAGAGCGGGTTGGTGGCGCCGAAGCCGCCGTAGTTGCCGGTGCAGGTGGCCCACCAGTTGGTCGTGGTGTAGATGGTGGGGTAGCGGCCGGTGCGGGAGCGGACGGTGTCGCTGAACGAGCGGATCCAGCTGACCATGGCGCTCTGGCTGAGGCCGTAGCAGGTGGCGCCGTACGGGTTGTACTCGATGTCGAGGGCGGGCGGGAGGGTCCTGCCGTCGCGGGACCAGCCGCCGCCGTGGTTGACGAACCAGGTCGCCTGGGCGGAGCCGGAGGAGCGGTCCGGGAGGGCGAAGTGGTAGGCGCCGCGGATCAGGCCCGCGTTGTAGGAGCCGTTGTACTGCTGCGCGAAGTACGGGTTGGTGTAGGTGGTGCCCTCGGTGGCCTTGACGTAGGCGAAGCGGGCGCCGTTGGCGGCGACCGACGACCAGGCGACGTTGCCCTGGTAGCTGGCGACGTCCAGCCCCCGGGTCTGGGTGACGGCGAGCGCGGCGACGCCCGCGGTGCTGGCTCTGCCCTCGTGCGCGGCGACGGTGGAGCCGGCGAAGTCGCGGTCGGGGTGGAGGGGCGGCAGGTGCGGTCCGCCCTGCTCGGTGACCTCGGTGGCCTCGGTGGTGGTGGCGGGAGCGGCGGGGGCGGGTTCGGCGGCGTAGGCCGGGGCGGTGACGCCGGCGACCAGGGCGACCGCCGCGGCCAGCGCGGCGAGGGCCGGGAGCCTGCGGGTCTTCGGGGTTTCGGTGGGGCGGGCGGAGCGGGAAGTGCTGGACATGAACACTCCTCTGGTCCGGTGCTGTGTTCCCGTGGCGTGCGGTACGGCCGGTACGCCGGTGACGGTACCGGCCGGGAGCAGAGTAGCCATGTACCCGCCAGCATGACCAGGTCTCTGCGGCCACCTCCTGATCCGCCGTCACATGGGTGCCGGTGCCATACCCCCGGGGCCCGATGGGCACTCCCGGGGGCGTGGCACCGGCTCCGCCCGGTCGGCTCAGGGCCGCGGCTGGTTGATGTTGAGCAGCCAGGTGATGCCGAAACGGTCGGTGCACATGCCGAAGATGTCGCCCCACATCTGCTTCTCGAGCGGGACCATGACGGTGCCGCCGCTCGACAGCTTCTCCCAGTAGCGGCGCAGTTCGCCGTCGTCCTCGCCGCTGACGCTCACCGAGATGTTGCTCCCCGTTTTCTGCTCGTTCCCCGCCGGGTTGTCGGCGGCCATGAGGGTGAAGCCGGCGGTCGTGGTGAGCATGCTGTGCATGATCTTGTCGGCGCCGCCCCCGGCCTCCTGCTGGCCGAACTCGCCGTAGGTGTTGACCGTCAGCTCGCCGCCGAAGACCTCCTGGTAGAACTCCATGGCCTGGCGGGCGTTGCCGTAGAAGCTGATGTACGGGTTGAGGATGGATGCCATGACATCTCCGTTTCGTGACGTTATGTCCGTTACGGCAGACTAGGTGATGCCGTGGCGGCGACCGGGGGCGACGCCCCGGCGCCGTCGCCCTCCTTCCGCGCTCGGCGGGCCCCCTCCCGTGTGGGTCCGAGGTGCGGAGCGGAGGCACTGGCGGACGGGCTGGTGGACGGTCCTGGGGCCGGCCTGCCCGCGGATCCCGGCCGCCCGGAGGGGTCTCCGGGGCGCTGTGGCACGATGCGGGGACCGGCGCCGCGCCGCCGCCCCACCGGAGAGAAGAGGCCCCCGTGTCCGAGACCACCCGAGACGCCGCCCAGTCCGAGGCGGGCGGCCTCACCTTCCGCCCCGCCACCGAGGCCGACGTGCCCGCGCTGGTCGAGCTGGTCGAGTCCGCCTACCGGGGCGACGCCAGCCGGGCCGGCTGGACCACCGAGGCGGACCTGCTGGACGGCCAGCGCACCGACGTCGAGGGTGTGACCGCCGCGGTCACCCACGCGGACGGCGTGGTGCTGCTCGCCGAGCGCGACGGTGAGCTGCTGGCCTGCTGCCAGCTGGAGCACCGTGGCGAGCACGCCTACTTCGGGATGTTCTCGGTCCGTCCTGGTGAGCAGGGCGGCGGCGTCGGCCGGACGGTCCTCGCGGAGGCGGAGCGCTTCGCGGGGGAGGAGTGGGGCGCGGCCGAGCTGGAGATGACGGTGATCGAGCAGCGCGCCGACCTGATCGCCTGGTACGAGCGCCGGGGCTTCCACCGCACCGGCGTCTACTCCCCGTTCCCGTACGGCGACGAGCGCTTCGGCATCCCGCTCCGGCCGGACCTGCGGTTCGAGAAGCTCGCGAAGAAGCTCACCGGGCGGTAGGTCTGATGTTCCGTCATCACTGACCTGGGGCAACGCGGAGATGTCATACCTCGTTCATGATTGGTCTAGGCCAATGTGAGAGGGTGGCGGACGAACGGCCACGTTCCGTCCCAGCCCAGGGGGGCCACTTCCGCATGCCCGCACTCCATGGCACCGCCATGCCCGCAACCGGCACCGCCGCGGGGGGGGGGGCCCCCCGCCGGGCCGCCCCCGCGGCCGGGGCCCCCCCCCGCCCGCCGGCGCTCACGGTGGTGGGGGCCCCCCCCCCCGCGGGGGGGGGGGGGGGCCCCCGCGCCCGCCCCCG